>CAZJYH010000421.1:0-4848 GCA_964549365.1 uncultured Alphaproteobacteria bacterium | reverse complement strand
CACGCGCGTCGGGGCGTCCCGGCTTCGCGGCCACGCGCCGAAGCCGCGCCGAGGCTACGGTCCGGCGCAGCGCGCATCTCGCCGGCTCCACTACCGATCTTCTGAAACCCCGGGATGCCCCCTGCCCGGCTCAGACATCCTGCTCATACGCCAGGCGAAGCAACGTCGCCACTTCCGCATCCGCCTCTTCCAGAGAATGCACCCGCACTCTGTGGGTGATCCGGTCGCTGGTGCCAAGTCCGCGTGCCGATTCCAGGCGCCCGGAGACCTCCGCCCCGGGCAGCGCAAGCCCAAGGTCTATTCGTTTCCTTGCCATCGGCTTCAACACCGCGAACTGGCGCGTACGGCTCAACCCCACGTACGTCTTGCAGACAACAACGCGCACGTCCTTGCCGAGCTTCTGCCCCGCCCGCACCAGGCGATCGTACAGCGGCCGCAACGGCTCGTTCGCCCCGGAGAAGAGCGCATCGAGAAGAGCGTCCGGATCGTCGTACGCGGCATACCGGTCGAGTCCCAGCGCGGAATCCGCGACGATCCCGGCCGCGACATGCCCCAGACCATGCTCCGCCTTCAACCATGATCGCAGCTCACGCGCCGTCCACGGCCCTCCCTTCTTCGCGATCGCCCCCCATTCTTCGAGCGATCGACCTGTTTTCTCCTTCATGTTCGCGATGATGGTGTTGATCATATCGCGCGGCGACTTCGGTGCCCCCATCGACAAGTCTCCTGAATGAACGTTGCCAGGAACCAGGAATTGAAACCGGCGCGCGAGCGGCCACGGAGCCCCTTCCCTAACGAGTTGCCCCGAAGCCGGCACGCCGGCAGATCGCTCTATCTACCTCAACTGCAACGCGGCTGCTGCCGACCGGTCGGCCGTCAGTTCCGCACGGCAAATCTTGCGATCGCCAGTCCGGCCAGGAAGCAGCCGACGACATGATCGACGACGTTCGCCAGCGTGAACGATGCGGAGAACCCCCACCAGTTCCAGTTGGGAAGATCGCCGAGCACCGAGACCACCAGCCCCACGGCCATGACGAAAGTCGCCTTCCCCATCAGGCCAAGCCCCGCTGTCTTCGTCAGCAACCACGTGATCAGCAGCGAGGTGATCACCAGGAAGAGGAACTGCGATCCGTACAGCGCCCCCATGTTCATGTCGCCGTCGAGGCGCACGGCCGCCAGCATGTGCGGCATCGACGCAGTACGCGCCATCGCCGCCTCGCTCGACTCGCCGCCGCGCGGACGCATGTCCGGTAGATAGTAGACGCCGGCCTCAACGGCGTTCGCGCTGATTGCCTGCGCCACGGCCGGCTCGTCCTTGAACGTCTTCAGCGACGACATGTGCAGCGGCAACACGGCCCACGAGAGGAATGACCAGGCGTACATGACGATGCCGCCGATGATCCCACCGAGTAGCAAACGTTTCATCGAAGATTGTCTCCCAGATAGTGAGTACGATTACCGGCCGCGCGAGTGAGCGTGGCCCGTGGTTTTTGTGGTATGTTGGGGGGCCCCGCCGCGCGCAGCGCGTTACCCCGCGTGGCGCTGGGCGGCGCCCCGCATGCGATCCAGCAGCGCCGGGAGCCTCTGCTCGGTCATCTTTCCCCAGCCGTTCTGCATGATGAAGCTCACCATCACCGCCTTCAGCCCGCTGAACCCGCTGTGGCGCAACGTCAGCCGCGTTCCCTCCGCCACGACCTCAAGTGTGAAGTCGATCACCGTGTCGAGCGGGCCGCCGGTCCATCGGTATGAGAGTTTTCGCGGCGCATCAACCACCAGCACCTCGCAGTGCACGATCCCGTCGAAGCCGGGGGCCGGGTCTGTGCGAAATGTGAAGCGGTGTCCCACGCGCGCCTCGAAGTCGTTTGCCATCAGCCACTCGGCGATGGCCGCACTGTCGGTGATCGCCCGCCACACCCGATCGATCGGATGATCGTAGACGCGCGTGATAACCAGGTCTCGTTTCATGATATCGTGTCCAGATAACGGCCAAGCGCGTCGAGCTTCTTTTCCCAGAAGCGTTCGAAGTGCCCAAGCCAATCGTGCACCTGCTTCAGCGGACGCGGATCGATTCTATACAAACGCTCCCGGCCGTTCCGTTCAACGTACACCAGACCGGCATCGCGCAGCACCTTCAGATGCTGTGAAACCGCCGGCTGACTCATATCGAACGGCGTGGTCAGCTCGTTCACCGAACGCTCGGATTGGCTCAACATCATCAACATCGCCCGCCGCGTCGGGTCGGACAGGGCGCGGAAGACCTGATCGGATGGCAGGGAGGGAATCATGACGCGAATATATAAGCAATCACTTATATATACAACATGCACGATTCCCACGCCGCTGTTCGAAGCCTGCTCCGGATTCCGCGCCGTCTCCGTAAACTTCACGATGACCATCGACGAGCTTGTTCCGTGTCCATGGCGACCGTCGCTCCTGGGCGAACTGCGCCGGCCGTACATCCATGAACTCGACCGCTTTCTTCTCGCCGAGCGAGCAACACATACGGTATTCCCCCCCGAACGCGAGACCTTCGCCGCACTCGAAACCACCTCGCCGGAGAACGTCAACGCCGTTCTGCTCGGCCAGGACCCGTACCACGATGTTGGGCAGGCGCACGGGCTCTGCTTCTCCGTGCGCGACGGCATGAAGGCGCCGCCGTCGCTTGTCAACATCTTCAAGGAGCTGAACGCCGATATGGGGCTGCCGATCCCACACAGCGGGAACCTGACGCCGTGGGCGCGGCAGGGCGTGCTGTTGCTGAACACGGTTCTTACGGTTCGGGCGCACGAGGCAAACTCACATAAGGGGAAGGGGTGGGAACACTTGACCGATGCGATCATCGCGGCAGTCGATGCGGGCCCGCGGCCGGCGGTGTTCGTGCTGTGGGGGAATCACGCGGCGCGGAAGCGTGGATTGATCGACGGCACACGGCATGTGATCATCGAATCGGCACATCCCTCGCCGCTCTCCGCGCATCGCGGCTTCTTCGGCAGCAGACCGTTCTCCGCGATCAACGCAGCCCTCGCGAAGTTCGGCCGGGCGCCGATCGACTGGCGCATCGAAGGGTGATGCCTGCTGACCGCCTGCGTCCCATACACGAGGCACACCGCCGAGCGCCCAGCTCCCGCTCGACCGACGCACGGCACACCACTCCCCCATTCAGCCGCGCGGGCATCCCGCACGTTCGCGTCGTGCCGATCGAGGTACGACGCGCGAGCCGGCCGCCGCGCGTCGCCCTCAACCGGCCACCGAACAACCTCCGCCACGCCTGAACTGCATCACATGCAGTCTGCCGTATGTCACCATCATTCGCCGGTTCGGCCGCGCGGGCATCCCGACACGTTCGCGCCGTACGAATCGAGGCACGACACACGAGCCGAACGCCGCCCCACATCCCGACACGTTCGTGCCGTACGAATCGAGGCACGACACACGAGCCGAACGCCGCCTCAGCCGACCACACCGAGCAGCCGCCGCCACTCCTGTTCGGCCATCGCACGCAGCACACTGAGCGGCACGGCCATTCCTCCCGTTCGACCGCGTATGGCATGCCACACGCCGGGGTAGAATAGGTCGAGGAGCAGCGCACGACCGGAATCGTTCAAACGATGGGTTGCCAGTCCGTGAGCGGCCGCGTCGACGGCACTTGCCGTGCACGCGCGAAGTTCAACCGATGCCTGCGCATCCTGAACAAGGTAGCCTTCGGCCCTCAGCACCGCGAGCGCGTCGAGGATCTCGCCCGGGGCAACACATGTTGTGTTGCAGCGCTTCGCCGCCGACCGGAAACGGGCACCTGCATCGAGGATCCGCTGCAGCGAATCGATGGTGATCAGCACATCGCGAATGATCGTGACGTCATGCATCGCTCGCCCCCCCTTCCCGGAACGGGGCCAGTAACTCGAGCGCATCCGCCACAACCGTTACCGTGGAGCCCATGCTGTCGCATGCAATCATGAGCTGCTCGAAGTGTGAGCTTCCGTAGTTGTTGCCGGCAACGTCGAGCGAGTCATGCATCATTTCCAGTTGGGCCGCTACGACGCGCAACCCGTTGATGCACGCTGAATACCGTGCGTTTTCCTCGCCGTCAGCGCGCGCCACGGTTGCACCGCACACGCCGCGGATTGCCTTTCCGCAAATACAAAGATTGAGCATGGTGTGTTGTTCTCTCCTCTGGAACGCAAGAGGACACGATCCGGTCTGCTTACGGCGCCCCGTCATCCGTCCCGATGAACGCCCTTGTACACGCCATCGGCAACCGACCGGGAAGCCACACGGATGGAGAGAGGTTCCGTGGAAGCCTGAAAAACAAGGAGGGCCCGGCCAGCCTTGTTGGCGCTAAGGAATGGAGCGCCTCGCACCTCACGGTTGCGAGAGACTGGACCGGGTCCTCCCCGTCCCAACGACTTTGCCGCGCCCTCGGCCGCGGCAGCCGATCCCTCAACCCAACAGTACAAAGATACACACATACATTTGGGCCGTCAATAGCTCACCCTCAACAAATCGCACCGCTCCCTAAAAAGTACCCTTCAGGGGCATGCCCCTCATCGTCGCATGGTATCCGAATGTATATTTGCGTTGCGGTTGACGTGGGATATTCATCGGACGGAACTGCGGTTTTTGCTGCGCATTCGGCCAGGCGTGTGGGGTTTGGTCGGACCAAGTTGATAAAAAATCCCGACCCACGAAACGGCTCGGGCGAAGGATCGGCTCCCCGCGCGAACGTCGCCACCGCCGCGAACAACGCCAGCATGCGGATCGTCGCCATCGCTGCGCCCTCCTTCCGGGGGCTTGCGCCCCTGGCTCCCCTGTCAGCCGATGCCCAGCACGTCGTTCATCGAGTAGCGTCCC
>CAZJYH010000420.1:0-4851 GCA_964549365.1 uncultured Alphaproteobacteria bacterium | reverse complement strand
CTTCAGGTAATTGATTGCCACGTCCCGGTAATATTAGACATCCAGGGTCCGGCAATAATCATGCCCCCTTGGTCCTCCGAGTATTTAACCGTACCAATTTTTCAAGCCCCCCTACTCCACCCAGAATCCCCGCGCCGCCTGCGACGCGAGCGCGTTCACGCGGAGCGTGGCGAGATCGACAACCTGCAGCACACCCTGCAGACCGTTCGCGGCCACGGCGGTGAAGAGGATCATGGTGCCGTCCGGCGACCACTCGGGGTACATCCTGATCCGGAACGGCGTGTCGTCCGGCCGGGTGATCTGCCGCGCGCCGGTGCCGTCAGCATTGATGGTCCAGACTTCGTTGTCGTGCAGGAACGCGATCCGCGTACCGTCGGGCGACCACACCGGCCAGCGATTTTCGCCGCCGATGCCGGCGGTGAGGTTGCGCGCGTCGGTTCCGTCACTATTGACGGTGTAGACGTCGCGCCGTTCGCCCGCGGTCCCGACGTAGGCGATGCGGTCGTAGGAGGGGTCCCAGTCCAGGTTCTCGATGGTCCACGGGCGGGCATTCACTGCGATGGACTCGGCGCGTCCGGTTGCGATGTCGAGCACCATGACGCCCCCCATCACCGAATCGGCGTAGAAGGCGATCCGCTCCCCATCGGGGGAGAAGGCCGGCGCGGTGGAGTAGACGATGTCCGTGGAGACGAGCTTCGGCGCGGCGCCGCCCACGGAGGCGACGTAGAGGGAGCAGCGCGTGGCGCCGCTGAAGCTGCCGAGCAGATACGCCACGCGGGAGGCGTCGGTGTTGACCGCGACCACACCGAACACGAGGGTCGGCGCGCTGATCCCGTCACCGATGCCGTCGGCGATCGGCACCGGGGGATCGGCGCTCGCCAGGTTGATCTGCGACAGCCCCCACGACAGATCCGTGACGCTGGGTCCGCGGGCCACGATCAAACGCCCGTTCCGCATGCGACACGGAACGGCGCCGGTCGCGCGCCGCGTGTCCTTCGTCCCGTCGACGTCCATGATCTGAACGGTGCCGGGATCGGCGAAGCTCCGCGCCCGCGTGTAGATGACGCTTGCGCGGCCCGACCAGAGCGAAGGCCCGGCGTCGACGGCGTCGCCGCATCCGGAGCCGAGCAGGGCCGGGATGATCGCGAGGTATAGGAGATATGTCCAGATTCTGCTCATGCTGCAAGTCATGTCATGTGCGCAACGATACGGCAAATGCGACATCCCACCGAGGCGAATCGGGACGGGGTTCGCACGATCGTGAGCGGACGGCAAGCGGCACCGTGGGCGCGTAGTGTCTCAGTTTGGAGGATCTCAACAACGTGAATGCCTATCCCGGCACAATGTCCCGACGTATTCATTCCGGTGCCGGCATCCCGATCCCATCGGTGCGAAAGCGGACTCGCAGAGCTGCGAAGCGCATCCATCAGGTATGCACGTGGATCCCCGCGTACGCGGGGAGGACAATCGACGTTCTTCTCGTTACACCGGATTGAACTCCAGAGCGGAACCGACACACTATCCGTGAGCGATGGATGTCACACCATGGATGCAGGCGCTGTCATCCTTCCTGAGTAGCTTTCCGGAGTCCCGACCCAATGGGTATACATTCGCTGGCATTATCTTCTCCGGTGAACACGGAGCACGACTACATACAGGCACCGACAACCCCGACCGTGCACGACGATGCAGGGCTGCTGGATCGTTATCTGTTCGATGGAGACACCGAGGCGCTGGTGGCGCTGTACGACAAGCACAACCGCCGCCTGTACATGTACTGTCTGAAGCTGCTCGGCGCCCAGGAGGCGGCGGAGGATCTGGTGCAGGAGGTATGGGAACGCGTGGCGCGGCTACGCGCACGGCCGCAGCATGTGCTGAACCCCACGGGCTTTCTTCTTCGGATCGCGCGCAACCTGTGCCTCAACCAGATCAAGGCGCGCAAGCGGTTGACCCCGCTGGATGACCTGAACGAGGGGGCACATCCGGCATTCGTGCCCCACGAACCATCCGAGCTTGCGGACATCGCCATCCAGGCGCTGGATTCGCTGCCGCACGACTACAACGAGGTGCTCGTGCTGAACCTGTATGCCGGATACCGGCTGGACGAGATTGCGACGATGCTGGAGAAATCGGCCGACGCGATCCGCAAGCGTGCCTCGCGTGCACGCATCCTCCTGCGCGAACGCGTGATCGAGCTGATCAAGGAACGCGGCGAGGACCCGAACATCGTACTCTCACGAATTGCACTTGACGACCAGGAGACGGGCCGATGACGAACGAGGAGCGTGATATCATGATCAGCCGGTATCTGGCCGGCGGGATGGCTCCATCCGAGCGGGAGGAGTTCGTGCGCCAAGCCGACACCGATGCCGCACTCGGCACGGAACTGCGCGCCGAACGGATGGTGCGCGGTGCGATCGGCGCGGAGCGCGCGGCGATGCCGGGCCCCTCGGCCGAGTCGCGCGTGCGCTTCATGTCCATGCTGGGCGCCGTGACCGCCGAGATCGAAGGCCCCGGCGGCAGCGGAGGCAACACGGCCCCGGCCGGCGGCGGCTCCTCGCCGCTGCGATACCTGGCCGGCAAGGGGGGCATGCGCGCCATGATCGCCGCCGGCTCGCTTGTTGCCGTGATCGTCGGAGCGGTGTTCCTGGCGCCGCGCTTCGCCGGCACATCGGCAGGCGACAGGCCGGGAGCACAACCGAGCAGGACGCCGCAGGCCGTGCAGGCCCCGGCCGCAACGCCGCCGGCCGCAATGCCGCAGGCACCGACCGCGAACGCTCCGGCGGCAACCGCACCGGACGCCGCCGTGAACACGGAGAGGCCCGCCGAGATCGCGCCGAACCCGACGCGCAGCACCTCGGAGCCGCGCTCTCGCGCATCACGCACGGCCGCTGCTGGGACCACGAGCGAGCGCCCCGCCGTGAAGTCATCTGCGGCGAAGGGGACGCGCGGCACGGTCCTCGAAGGAACCAAGTTGGATATCAACAAACGGGACCCCGTGATCAGCGGCCATAAGTAGTCCATCCCAAATCGTAGCATGAAGAACGGCCGCGCCTGTTGAGCGCGGCCGTTTCGTTTTCGGCGCAGCGATGAACGCTGATATTCGTGAGACACTGAAGATCACGGCATTGGAGCGTTGAGCAGGAGTCTCGCTTCCGTCCCCGGCCGAAGTGGTCGGGGTACAACTCCGACCGAACGTCCTGAACGGTTGGTCGTGGCGCACGTCGGTTACTCCCCAACGGCGCCCGTTCGGATCACTCCGCCACACTCTGCTCGAGCTCTACCTGCGCAACGGCCGAAAGCTTTGCGCGCTCCGGAAGGCCGGCACGCTCGGCGGCGAGTCCGAACGGATCGGCCGGCGCGACGACGCTCACGGCCACATCCTTTTTCCCGCGCAGTCCGTCGGATGCCAGCAGACGGGCCGCCAGTTGCGCCACATCCCGCGCGGGAGGGCTGCCGCCGCGTCCGAGATCGCACGGCGCCACATGTACCACCGCCCCACTTCTGGCATCGACCGCCAGATCGTTCAGCAGCCCCGGTGAGGCCGGATCATCCGCGGCGACATAGTACCGATATGATTGCCGCGTGTTGAGCGCACGTTCGCGGGTGCGCATCACCACCAGCGTGTCGCGCGCGATACGTACCGTGCCGGCACCGTCGGTGATCACGAGCTCGGCGCTGATCGGCGGAAGCACGGTATCCCCGCTCTGCATCACGAAGGCTCCGTCCAACGCGTCAGGGATGGTCCCCCCGCGCCCGGAGTCGCGCGCGACCACGCGATCGTTCTGGCGCAGCGTCAGCATCCATCGCGCGATCCCCGATTCCGCCTGCACCACTTTCGACAGACCGAGCCTCGGCGCGCGCCAGCGCGCAACGGCCCACTCCACCACAACCGGCGCAAACAACGTCGGCGACGCAGTGGTCAGCGTGACGCGCCGCATCGCCTCCGGATCGTGAGCGTCGCGAGCGGCCTCGGTCACAACGGCGAGGCGGGCGGGCTCGACGGCCCAGACATCCTGTAGATACGCACGCACGAACTCGGCGCGGCGGCGTGCGAGCGCCGCGGGCTCCCCGGGTGAACTTCCGCCGCGAATCCGCAGCGTGGCGGTACGATCGAGGCGCATGCGCATGCCGACCACGTTCAACGCGTTGTAGTAGATCTCGGCGGGGGAACGCCGCGCAAGGCTTGCGATCGTGAAGGCGTCGGCCTCCTCGCGCGTGAGCATGGCGTATCGCGCCGCCGGACGATCCGCCCCCGAGTCGCAGTAAAAGGTGCGCTCCGGCGACATCGCGATGCGATACTCCGTGCGTTCCATCCGTACGCGCATCGTGTCGTCCACATCGTCGGCCTTCAGATCGACGCTCACGGCCAGGCGCGGCTCCGGACGGAGCACGTTGGAGGAGTCGCGTTGCGAAGAGCGCGGATCGTCGGCCGGGTCGAAGAGCAGACCGAGCGATATGCCGCCGCTGAGCGAACGGGCGCCGAGCCCGTCGGCGAGCGACATGGCGTCGAGCCGGGCGTGGATGCGGGGCACGATCTCCACGCGATCGCCGAGCCGGAGGCGTACGCCGAATCCGGCCAGCGCGCCGGCCCGCGTCCGAGCGGCGCCGAGTTTCTCCCCCGCATCGATCGTGGCCTCGCGTGACCCGTCGGCGAAGCGCGCGGTATCGGGGTTGAGGATGCGCTGCGTCTGGATGATCCCGGAGGTGATGCGATAGCTCACCCACGGGCCTGCATCGACGAACAACGCGGGGCCGAGTCCGAGCCGGACGGGGAGATCGGCCTGGAGACCGCTCAGCGTGGTCGCAAGCTCGAACTCACGCTCAACCGGGCGCGGCACGAAGAGATCG
>CAZJYH010000419.1:0-4855 GCA_964549365.1 uncultured Alphaproteobacteria bacterium | reverse complement strand
AATCTACACGGCTACCGTAACGGGCTCGCGGCTCTCGGGTAACGGTTCGCGACGATGGGGCGGAATTCCAAATTCGTCCTGCCATCGCGCTGGCTCGTGCTGACCAGTTTGACCCGCTTGGGTCCGGGAGCGGCAACAGCGATCGCACATTCATGCTGCTTGAGAGTAATCTAACGGGAGGGAGTAACGGCCGGTTGGAGGCACGGTAACGACGGGACCCGCGTCTCGTCGATTGGTTTGATCGGTCGTTTGAAAGCGTGGGGCGACACATCATGCCGCGCGACAAGGGTGCAGCTCGTGCGATGCGCAGGCGGCCTGGAATCGGTGATATTCGACTGGAATTCGAGTCCGTCGATGTGTTCAGGGGGTGATCGGTCTGGTGGTTTGTGTGGCCCCTGCGGCATTGTGTCCGTGTCCCGGTATGCAACGCAACGGACATTCAAGGCGTGTTCGCGAAGGTTGTGTGCCGAAGAGCGGTGCCTTTGCCCCAAACCCTTCGTCACCCTGGTGGAGGGGGGCTGATGAGGTTCCGATGGAGGGATGAGCGATTTCACCGGCCGAGCGCCCGCCGGGCACCCCGTGATGGAGCGCCCGGCGTGGCTCGATCTTCTACACGCACGGCTCGCAGTGGCCGTAGCCGATGTCGTACCGGCACTCGCTGATGCGGCAGACGAACAGGCAGCACGTCCCCATGTTGATGCGGATGCAGTCGCCGATGACGGCCGGAAAGCGCACTTTGTTGCCGCAGATGTCCACCATGTAGAACGTGAAGTCGCCGCACTCCGGAAGTGTGTACGAGTTGCTTCCCGGTGGGAGCGCATAACACGTGTCGCGGCCGGGGAGCCCGACGCAGACGCGGTAGGTGCAGATGGTGTTGTTGACGATGCCGAAGCCGCAACACTCGGCGCGGGCCTGCGGTGCGTCCATGGCCGCCGCGGCGACCACCGCGAGGAACGACGCGGCCATCACGATGATTGAACGAAGTCTGGATACCATCATGGCAGTCTCCTGAGGTTTCGATTGAGTGATATGTGGGCGCGACGACACAACCGTACCTCTTGGGTGCGGTGTGAATCGACGCGGGGTATCAGGAGATAGAGGGATGAGGCGGTGGAATTGGACATGCGTCCGCGTGCTCATGTCGTACCGGCGTGGTGTGCGGCCCGTGATGTGCCGGTGGCATCGGTGACACGTCGCGGGTCGGGAGTACGTTCCCGACCCGTGGTGTGTGGCCAGTGCGTGCCGGGCGCTACCGCCTCCTGATCGTGAACGGCGCGATCGCCAGCAGCGTATTGCCGCGCACCGCAGCGTCGTAGTCGAGCGATGGGTTCTGCACCGCGGCGATGTTCAGATACGTGCCGTGCTCCGGCTTCAGCGTCGCGAACATGTAGCCGTTCGCGATCGAGTCCCCCACCATGAAATGGTAGCGCTGCTTTGCGATGAGCGTCTCGGTGGCGCTCACCGAGCCGTTCACCCACACGGCGCATCCCCTGGCGTCGGCGGCGCGCGCGTTGTTGATCGCCGCCACAAGATCCTGCGCCGAGCCCGGCGAGGGGCCCGGGTTGATGACGCTGAAGAATGTCAGCTCCACCGCGTGATCGTGCAGCAGTTCATCGGCCACGTAGCGCACGAACCCCTCGCGATCATGCGACGCCATCCGCGACCAGTCCGGCTTCAGCTCGCCGTAGTCCTTGCCGGTATAGCAGACGGCCGTGAAGATCATTCCGGTCGGGACGGCCCATTCTGGCGTCATGCCGGCGGGCACGTTGCTTCCGGTGAGCATCAGCTGCCCGCAGAACGCGACGTGATAGTCCCCGGCCTCGAGGCCTTTGTAGAGCATCGCGAACTTGTCGACCTCCTCGGTCGGCTGCGTGCAGGGCGGTTGCGCACTTTGCGGGCAGGCATCGACCCACGTGACCGCAAGTTTGCGATCGGTGAGCGCGGCGTAAAACGTGTTGATCGCCTTCAGCATCTCGGCCATCATCTCCACGTTGAATCCCGTCGGTTTGCTCTGGGCGTCGAGGAAGACGTAGGGCTTGCCGGTGATGTAGCCGAGCTTCAATTCCCTGCCGGTCAGGATCGCCCGCAGCTCGGCGTCGACCTGATCGAGCGGTATCCACCCACCCGAGCTCTGCGGCTTCGGGACGTAGGTCGGCTCGACGCCCATGTATTTCTTGTACAGCGCGCTGTAGTCCGCGCCGGCGTTCAGGTCCAGATAGTCGCGGAGCGCCGCGCCGATCACCTGATTGATCTGCGACGTGCGAAGCTGTCCGGTGGTGGCCTCGTATACGCGATCCATGATCGCGGGCTCGAATCGCCAAAGATCGTTCCGCGACGGATATTTCATCAGGAACAGCTCGTCATGGAACGCATGCAGCACGCCGCTCGCGGTGAACGTTCCGTAGAAGTTCAACACGCAGTTGGCGGCGGCGATGTCGCCCTCGAACGCGTCCGCGATGTTCTCGTACACATCCTCCTGCGTGTAGTCGGAAAAGCAGAGCCGCGCATACAGCAGCCAGTAGGCCCAGACGTTGTACCGCACGAACTCCGGACATTCGAGCGAGAAGACCGTGTCGCGTACCAGCCGCCGGTATGTCGCCGCCGTGGCCTTCGGCGAGCGATAGGCGAAGCCCTTCAGGTTGGCCGCCGCGAACGCCGTGAGGGCCGTATCGAGGTCGGGCTTGTCGGCGGAGTGGGGATCGAGCCGATCGACGTACGACATGCCCTGCGCGCGATCGATGATCAGGTAGTTCCAGATCGAGAGCTCGTCGGCCGTTCCGGCGTTCAACGTGATCTTGAGCGGCGCCACCACCAGCCCCTCCCGGAATCGGAACTGGTTGTACCACGTGGTCCACTTCTCCGGCATGTTCAGAACGGTCGGGGCAGCATCGCTCCAGGTGGCGACGTTGTCGCGCCAGTAGTTGCCGACCGCGGAGGCCAGGCTGGGCTCACGATTCAGCACGGGATAGGTCATGAAGGGCGGCGAGGTGCAGAGTTCGATGAGCCGCGCCAGATCGTTCATGTCGGAGATCTCCGGGTCGACCTTCACGGCGCCGCCGATCAGCAGCGCGGGGTCGTACGGATACATTGCCGGCTGGAGAAGACGATACCAGCGGCTCCGGTCGCTTGCGCCGCGTGCACGGCCCCGTTGTTGTGTGCCGTCATGCGCCGCGCCTGCCCGCGTGCCGGCCGTGGATGTGCTCATGGGATATGCCTCGATCGATTGCTTCGTGTGGAAAGGCCGGCCGCGGCAAACCGGGGATTCGCCGCGGCCGCTTGTTTGGGTGTGCGCAGGCCGGGGGACATGGCAGCGGGAACAAGATCGATCATGCGGTGCGATGCCCGCTACTCAAATTGTACTCAGCCCAACGCCGTGCCGTTGGACGTGCGTTCGTTGCCGTGCGGCGCCTGCCGGTGCGTCGTGCGCGCGGGGGAGTTCCGGGTGACCCGGCCGGTGATGGTGGTGCGGTAGTGTTCGATGCACGTGCCGCCGGCGTCGGATGCCGAGTTTGTCGGCGGGAGTGGTCCGGCCGCTCCCGCCGAACTGCATCGCTCACTTCGCCTTCGTAAACTTCAGCGACGCCGAGTTGATGCAGTACCGCAGCCCGGTCGGCTTCGGGCCGTCGTCGAACACGTGGCCGAGGTGGCCGCCGCAGCGCGCGCACGTCACCTCGTCGCGTTCCATGCCGAGGCTGTTGTCGGCGGAGACGTCGACATGCGACTTCGCGATCGGCTCCCAGAAGCTCGGCCATCCGGTGCCGGAGTTGAACTTCGTCTCGGAGCTGAACAGGTTCAGGCCGCACGCCGCGCACGCATAGATGCCCTTCTCGTGGTTGTCCCAGTACGCGCCGGTGAACGGCCGCTCGGTCCCCTTCTCGCGCAGCACCGAGTACTGCTCCGGCGAAAGCGCCGCGCGCCACTCCTCGTCGGTCTTCGTGATCTTCACAACGCGCATCGTGTCGGTTGCCGCCGCCGATGAAGCGGAAACGGTTGCGGGCCCGGATGTCGTGCGCCCCGCGGCCGCGCGGTCTGAGCAGGCGATCAACGAGATAAGCGCGAGTGCGGCCGTGACATATGCTGCGGTCTTCATCGGTTCAAGCTCCTTCTTCGGTACGTTCGACTCGGTCGTCCATCCATATACGGCGCCGGGTGCGCCGCGGTTTGTCGTACCGAAGCAATTCCGACGCGGGGGCGATCTATTCCACCGGCGGACTCCACCGCCCCGCTCTGAACACGATCGGCTTGTCGATGCTGACGGCCGAGGCGGTCTTGTTGAAGATGTCGAGGTGGATGTTCATGTAGGTCGCGCCCGTGGCATCGAGGCTGCCGATCGTGACGTCGCAGTCCGTGAAGTCGAGCGCGGCAATGTGATCGTTGCGCGTGTCGGCGTCGGCACCCAATCCGGCTGCATGATGCCGTCGGTATCCTTGCCGGTCGGCTCGGATGACGGACTCCGCGGAATCCTCCTCGATGCGTTGGAGAAACGGCATCTCCGTGATGCGTCCTGCGTGGCGGACGGGGCGTTCCGGTCGTCGGTACGATGTGCCGTGCCGAACGCGTGGGCTCCGTGGCCCCGACCCCTCGGACATGGCAGCCTCCGGGGTTCACACTCTCGTCGTGCGACGGTGCGACAGACGAACGCGGAGACATCGTTCCCGGAAAGGATGCGAATGTCTCCGCGTTGCGTTCAACCATCGGACGGTATCTCGCCGACATGCCTATGCACTAATGCGCCGCGGCCGTTATGGGTTGCATGTGCCCGGAGGGCATGCCGCGTTGTTGATGCTGATCGTACAGAGGACCGGATCGAAGCAGACATCGCAGCAGCAGTTCGCGGGGGGAAGCGTGACGCAGT
>CAZJYH010000418.1:0-4856 GCA_964549365.1 uncultured Alphaproteobacteria bacterium | reverse complement strand
GTATCGCATGCGGGAATGATGGCCTATCTGAGCGCTGAGTTGCGCAGACGGGGGTATGTTGGACCCAGACTTCGAGTGGCGCATCATGCAACGCTCTATGTGTATCGGAAGCATCGCGATCGCGAGTGAACGGCCACGATGTCGGACGGCGAGCGTGCTCCGGCCCGTGTTCATGGGGGCCTACACACGTGAGTCCGCGGGCGCAGTGTCGCTCGGCTGCGCACATGAATCGAACGTCGGTGCGCATACCATGACGGAACGGGACCGGCGAACCATCGAAACGGTGAAGGCATGCATCGGGGCGATGCATCCGTGAACAGCGTGACAGCAAACGATATCGTTTGGCATGTCCCCAACCACAACCTCGTCTCCGGTGAGAACCATTGGGATGAGCAGCATGCCGGTCTCATGCCCGCCGGCATGGCGCCGCTTGACCGACGGGAGTTCGAGTTCGACCCCGGCATGGGGAACGGGGACTAATTGGTGGCGCCCTTGCGACGCCGTGCGTCCACGTTGCGATCCACCTTGTTCCCCATCTCCGGATCCACTCCCGCCCCGATGGTGTGCCGATGCAACGGCATTCAGTATGTTCGTGGCGGCTGTGAAACAACCACGCCGGCCGCCGCGCGCGATGCCGGGATCACACAAATACTTCAAGGGAGAGACGACCATGAATCCTGTTGTTCACTTTGAGATGCCGTACGAGGACAGGGATCGGATGTCAACGTTCTACGGCGCCGCGTTCGGCTGGCAGATGCAGAACTTCGGCGAGGAGATGGGCAACTACGTGCTCGCCATGACGACCGAATCCGACCAGTCCGGCCCGAAGAAGCCCGGCGCCATCAACGGCGGCTTCTTCCCGAAGAACGCCGGCGAGGGCACGCCGAGCCCGTCGGTTGTGATATCGGTGGACGATATCACCGCGGCGATGGGCAAGGTCACGGCGGCCGGCGGCACCGTCCACGGCGAGCCGATGGATATTCCCGGAGTCGGAAAGTTCGTTGCCTTCTCCGACACCGAGGGGAACCGCGCGAGCATGCTGCAGGCGCTTCCGCGGGGGTGATGCGCCGGATGCGGCTGATGCACGATGGTATGCGCGCGCGAACGCTTCACCGGCTTCGCGCGCAACATCGTGGTGCTGCACGGCGGGATGGGAGCCAGGGAACGGCGGGCGATGGAGGAGATTATGCGGGGAGGTGATGGTGCCGAGCGGCTCCTGCTCGCCACCGGCCGATACCTCGGCGAAGGCTTCGACGACGCGCGGCTCGACACGCTCTTCCTGACCATGCCGATCTCGTGGCGGGGGACGCTCGCCCAATATGTCGGCCGGCTCCACCGCGAGCACGCCGGCAAGCGGAACGTGGTGGTCTGCGATTACCTGGACGCGGAGGTTCCCGTGCTCGCCCGCATGGCGGAGAAGCGGAGGGCGGGGTCTCGAGCGCTCGGGTACGTGGAGGGGGGGTAGGGGGAGGGCGCCTGGTGATCCGTGCCCCCACTACGCCGCCGCGTGCCCCGTATCGTCGCTCGCGGCGGCACTGACGGCCGCGGCGGCGCGCAGCGAGGAGATCGCCCAGGTCGCGTCGGGATCCTCCATCGACAGGCGTTTGACGCCGCCGGGGAATCGCGACAGCAGCTTCTCGTATTCGGCCTGCACGTTCGCGTCCGGAAAGGCCCACGGATGCAGATAATACACCGCCTCGATCCCGACCTGCAGCATCTCCTTCGCGCAGCCGAAGCAGGGCTGCATCGTGGTGTAGACGATGCCGGACTCGAGCGCGATGCCGAAGCGCGCGGCCGAGAGGATCACGTTCTGCTCCGCGTGCACGCAGATGCAGAGATCGTACCCCGTCCCCGATTGATATCGCTCACGGTTGCTGCAGCGCTCGCAGCCGCCGTCCAGGCAGTTCACCATGTTCTGCGGTGTGCCGTTGTAGCCGGTGGAGACGATGCGATTCCCCACCACCACCAACGCCCCCACCCGGTTCCCCTTGCAGTTGGCGCGGCGGCGCACAGCCATCGCGATCCCCATGTAGTATTCGTTGCGGTCCGGTCGTGCGTCGTGCGGCGCCATGATGTCCATGAAGTCTGTCTGTGAGACGTGAGTGCGGAGCGCCCGCCCGCGAAGCGTGGAGGGGGGGGCATGCCCGCGGATCGGGAGCCGTGCCGCCCTCTTCGTGAAACGCGGCACGGCTCCCAGTCTACAAAATCCCGGGGAGATGTCATGACGATGCGGCATCGTCGTCGTTCACTCCGTCCCGGCGAAGGGAGTCCGCCTGCATCCGTCTTTTGGTGGGCCGACGGGTTTGATGACCGTTGAGCCCGCGGTGACGTGTGTGATGGTAAGCGCGCGGACGACATCTCGCTCATCCGTCTCTGCGTGAATATCTCGCCACGCGATATATTTCGGGAACATTCATCGAATCGGAGAACACCATGAACCTCAACACCGTATTGCGCTGGGTCGCGCGCGTCTGGAGCGTCGTCACCTTCCTCTTCGTCCTCGCGTTCATCGTCGGCGGCGCCGAAAGCATGCGCCCCACGGCGGCCGAGGCCGTTGCACTCCTGTTTTTCCCCGTTGGCGTGATCGTTGGCCTGGCGGTTGCGTGGTGGCGCGAGGGGATCGGCGGCGCCGTCGCCGTGTGCAGCCTCATCCTCTTCTACGCCTTTACGTTCGCGCGCAGCGGCACGCTCCCCGGCGGCCCGTACTTCCTGCTTCTCGCGGCCCCCGGATTCATCCACCTCGCGAACGCGCTGCTGTTCCGATCGGGACGGGGGAAGGGGGCGTCCGGTACGGCGGGTGCAGAGGGCTGAATGGGGTGGGGGGGATCGCGTCGTCGGTGCGATGGATCGCGCGCCGTTGAGTTGGCCCTCACTCTCGAAGCGACGGGGGGCCCGGGCGATTGTACCGTTGATGTCGATGCAACGGGCTGCGTGATGTTGGCCGCGAGGTTGTGGGGTGGTCGGGGCGAGGTGAAGGGGGCACAACCACCGCACATTCCACACATTGCGCCGCGCTCGATGTAAAGCACACGTCAACCGTTCATGCCGGGCCGGCTGAGCACTGCCCTCGTTCTCCACCGCCCGGCAATCCAGGACCAGCACCTCTATCCCATCCAACGCTTCCGTTAGCCGCCAAGTGGCCTTTATTTTCGAACGCGTGTTGTGCGCGCTGTGCCGAATCGATTGCGATGGCGGTAATTTCTGCCTGTCACCTTTTCCCTTCTCGTGACTCCCTCCCACAACGAGCCTTCAATAATTTGCTCGGTGCAGCATGTTTTTCACGCATCGGAAACTATTCTCTGATCGGAAGGAAGAGTTCTTCAGGCTGTATGTGCCGTTGAAGGACCGGCTGCTTCGCTATGCCGTACAGGTGGCCGGAAATGCCGACGATGGATGGGATCTGGCGAACGAGGCAATGATCAAGGCATATGAGAACTTCGATAGGGTCCGCTTGCCCGACTCGTTTCTGTACCTGCTGTTCAAGATCGTCGTTCGGTTGCACCACCGCGGGCGGCGGCGGAATGCCAGGGTGTTTCGGGGTGAACTGCACGAACATGCCGTTCCCGTAGCGCACGGTCCGCATGCGGATGATTTGGCGGATGCAGCGCTTCTGTGCCTCGCCATGCAGCAGCTTCCCGAGCGGCAACGCATGGTGGTTACGCTTCATCATATCGTCGGCCTGAAGTTCGAGGAGATCGCCGTGGCCGAGAATCGATCGGTCGACGCCGTGAAGAAGGACTGCTCGCGTGCCAGGCAGCGGCTGGCGCAGATTCTCGGCGTCGAAGCCGACAAGCCGAGCAGCCGTACTCCGTCATCCGCGAGCCCGGACAATTTCGGGTTGAGCAAGCAAAACGGCTCGGCAAGGGGGGGTATGCCATGAAGGAGCGTGCACGCACACTCAATGACTATTTCGAGGCGGCGCAACGCGCGTTCAGCATATCGGAGAGTGAGGCCCGCGCCGCGCTCGATGGATATCTGCGGGCTCGCGCCCGGCGACGTGGGGTGTACGGCATCGTGCTGGTGCTGCTTGCATGGGTTGTGGGAGGCTGGATCATCACCGGTCTCGATGATGGTGTGGATGATGGGACCGCGCGGGCGACGCGCCGGATCGTGAGCTCGAATCCGGCCGCATCCGAGCCACACCAAGTGACTCGGAGCCCACAAGCCGGCCGGCAGCATTCCAATAATCAGAGTACGGGAGGGAGAACGATGAACGCATCCAACAGAATACCGAGAGTTGCAGTCGGCGCGTTGACGGCGCTGCTCTCGCTGAATGCCGTGTCGGCGCAGGGTGATCTGATCTCAAATGGGGGCTACGAACAGCTGACCGCAGCGGGATGGACGATCACGGGCGACACCTTGTATCCAAGCATGGCGAGCCTGTACACCGTCGGTGACTCTGCGTATGTATTCGAGGGCATTCGCGCTGCTCGATTGACGTTCGGGTCGGGTTCGAGCGATGTCTTTCAGAGCATTGCCCTTCCGCAGAACCGTGGGGAATCGGTCACGCTCTCGTTTCGGTTACTGATGCCCACGCGCGGATCGGGTTCGAACAAATGGTTGCAAGCACAAATCGTGCAGTACGAGACCATGCCGAACTGCGTGGACCGCCTTGGATATCGCACGGCGATCACCGACAGCGTGATCGTGTATGATGGAGACGGCGAGCAATATGGAGCGTGGACCGAGATCGCGCGAACATTCAGGCTCGACTCCCGAGCGCGGTATCTGCGCCTGCAGTTCACCACAGGTAACGGCAGCGGCGGCCCAACCGATCCGCTTTGGATCGACGACGTCAGTCTGGTCGATGCGGCCAATGGGACGGAGTTGCTCACTAACGGTGGGTTTGAGCAACT
>CAZJYH010000417.1:0-4859 GCA_964549365.1 uncultured Alphaproteobacteria bacterium | reverse complement strand
CTGGATCTTCCGCGGCAAGGTGGCGGGCGCCGACGCGTTCTTCGGCGATCCGGCGGCCGTCAAGCACGTTTCCGGATTCAACGCCGTGAACGACTCCACGTTCACCGTGGAGCTGACCGAGCCGACGCCCCTTCTGCTCTCGCTGCTGGCGATGCCGTACGGCTTCGTGGTGCCGCGTGAGGCGGTGGCCGCCTACGGCAACGACTTCTTCCGCCATCCGGTCGGCGCCGGCCCCTTCAAGCTTGTGGAGTGGACGCAGGGACGCCGCCTGGTGCTTGCGCGCAACCCGAATTACTTCGGCCGCGACGCCTCGGGGCACGCGCTCCCCTATCTCGACTCGGTGGTGGTGACGTTCATCCGCGACAAGAAGACGGAGTTCGCGGAGTTCGAGGCCCGGCGCCTCGACATGGAGGCATCGATCGACGCGGCGCTGCTCGACAAGGTGTTCACGCACGGCGCCGACGGCAAGCTCGGCCTGACCCCGGCGTTCGCGACCTGCGCGATGTTCAACGTCCCCTCGATGTCCACGGAGTACTATGGGTTCCAGATGGACTCGACGGCTCCCGGAGCGCAGGGCTCACCGTTCGTGAGCAACCGGTTTCTGCGGCGGGCGGTGAACTACGCGATCGATCGCGAGTCGCTGGTGCGCTACGTGCTGCGGAGCCAGGCGATCCCGGCCACCGGCGGCCCGATCCCCCCGAACATCCCGGGCTTCAGCGGAACGAAGGGCTACAGGTTCGATCGCGAGACGGCGCGCCGGCTGCTCGATTCCGCCGGCTACCCGGACGGCCGCGGGCTTCCGGAGCTGCGGCTGCAGGTGAGCGAGAGCGAACGGGTGATCGCGGTATCGCAGGCGATACAGGAACAGTTGAACGCGGTCGGCATCCGCGTTAAGATCACCCAGGTGGCGCCGGCGCAGCATCGGTCCATGGCCGCCGAGGGGAAGCTCCCGATGTGGCGCGCCAACTGGATGGCCGACTACCCGGATGCCGAGAATTTCATGGCGCTCTTTTACAGCAAGTACAAGTCACCGGCCGGTTCGAACACCACGCGGTTCTCGAACGCGGCCGTCGATTCGCTCTACCGCGCGGCGCTCGCGCCGGGGCTCAGCCTCGAGCAGCGCGCCGATCTCTACGGCCGGGCCGAGCGGATCATCATCGACGAGGCCCCTTGGGTGCTCCTGTACCACTCGAGCATCCAGCGCCTCGTACAACCGGGCATCAGCGGGTACTTGGTCGATCCACTCGATCGCCTGTCGCTGGCCACGGTTCGGAAAAATTGACGCATACAATCAGAACAGTACATCAAACGAGAAACGGAGCCTTCATGACGAATGCCCTATCTGTACGACTTCCTCTCATAACGGCGATCATCGCGATGGCAGCGCTCTTCTGCTCTCCCATCGGCAGCGGTGAGGCGTTCGCCAAGGGCCCGAAGCCCAAGGCCGCGGCCGTGAAGAAGGGAGCGAGCCAGAAGAGCAAGAAGAGCGGTCGCGGATCACGTTCAAGCCGCCGCTCGCGCGCACATCGCAACTACACCGTGCGCGGCAACCCCGAGACCACCCGCAGCGTTGCCACGCAGCTGCTCGCGGTGAAACTGCCGGAGCTTGCCGCCCTCGTCGGCATCCAGGCCGCGCCGGGCACCGAGGAGCCGCTTGCGGTTCAGGCATCCGAGGCAACCAACCAGTTCGTCGCATCCAAGGGCATCACCGTCTCGCGGACCGGCGACACCTACCAGGACTCCGAGCTGGACGACAGCGAGGACAACGACGGTATCACCGAGGCCGACTACAAGGATCTCGAGGAGCTCCCGACGGACATCAACACGTTCTACAAGGAGTTCACCAAGTACATGGCCTCGCTGAACGGTGAGCCGACCATCACCGACAACGGCGTGGACAAGGTGGCCGTGATGGAGACGCTGGTGGACTGGATCGGCACGCGGTACCTGTTCGGCGGCATGGGGCGCAACGGCATCGACTGCTCTGCCTTCACCGGCACCGTCTACCGCGCGCTCAACTTCCGCCTGCCGCGCACCGCCGCGATGCAGTGGGAAGTCGGCCTGCCGGTGCCTCGCGAGGAGCTGCAGTTCGGCGACCTGGTCTTCTTCAACACCCGCCGCGCCGTCTACGTCTCGCACGTCGGCATGTACCTCGGCAACGGCCTGTTCGCCCACGCCTCCAGCCGCAACGGCGTCACCGTCTCGCCGCTCGACGCGCAGTACTACTCGACGCACTTCATCGGCGCCCGCCGCTACGATCTGACCGCGGCGATGGCAGCCTCGGCCGAGAGCGACACCAGCTCGCACAACTGATAACCGCACGGCGCACTACCCCGCGCCCATCGGTTCGAAATAGAAATCGCCCCTTCATGCCGAAGCGTGAAGGGGCGATTTCTATTTGGGGGCTCACCCCCACCCTCGTTGAAGGAACGACCAGGGTCTACGCGAGGAGAGCCGCCGAAGGCAGTGCAACGTGGCGATCTTGCCGGGCACGCGGTTGTAATAGCGCGGGCAAGCTTGCAGTGAGAGCACCATCATCGGGCCCCCAGCGGGGGCACCTAGTTGTAGAACCATGTGCGTGCTGGAGGTCTGTAGCTCCGTTAGGGCGTACCGTTCTTCATTGCACGACAAGTATCACAGCTCGCCCGCACGGCTTGCTCCGGAGCTTGACACAGCAATCGTATGCGCGTTGCCGCTGCAGGCAGGTGCCTTCCGCGGAGGCCTATCCATACGCTCGTCATCGGGATCGACAAACCGGTGGATACACTCGGGCCGGCACTCCTTGTCATTCGTCCTTTCTGGACGCGGCAATCGGCGCGGTACAATGAACAACGGGGAAGCATGGCCGTACCACGCTTCCCCATTTGCACTGAGTGAGCGAAACGTCACTCCACCTTGTACCCGATCACGATCCCATCGTCGCGATCGATCACCAGCAGCACGCCCTTGCGGGCCCACACGCTTCCGTTGACGTCGACGAAGCTCATGCTGTGCTCGCCGACGACCTGTGACGGGCATGATGCACCGAACACCTTCGTGTCACCGGCCATCGAATACGTGATGCAGTTGCCGATGCGCGTTACCGGCATCGAGATGCGGACCATGTCCGGATCCCACTCGTGCGCCCAGCGGCACGTACCATCCTTCGAGACGAAGCCGAGCGCGCTCGGCCCCATCAACAGCACGTCGTCCCCGTTGATGTTGATGCCGCGCACGCGCACTTTTTCGTCGATGTCGCGGGCCAGATTTCCGATGCCCATGTCGTCGAGCGTATCCACGTCCAGCTTCCAACGCGGGCGCGCGAAGCTTGCATCGGTCACCTCACCGACGATCGGATCGTATCCTTCAATCGCGTCGTCGGTCATGCGTACCGTGGTGCCGACGGCCGCCGAGTCGAAGAACTGGATGTTCGGGTTCGTCGAGCGCGCAACCAGCGTGCGCTGCGTGGTGCGGCCGGTGACGTTGAATCGCCAGTAGTCATAGCGATCGTGGGCATCGTCCGCGCGCACGGTCACCTCCCCCGGCCCGGAGTTGATCAGCTTGACGTTCATCTCGCCGAACGGGATGTGCTCCATCTCGTCACCGCGGAACACGTAGATGTCGTGGACGCCGACGAGCACCTTCGTCGAGTCGAGCGTGGTAACCTGCAGGTCGTTCACGGCGTTGAAGTTGCTGTTCTCGGATGTGGCGAGCATCTGGAACGGCGCGGAGCTGACCACCGACCCATCGGCGATACGCAGTGTGGCGACGGCCTCGCCGTTGTATTCGCGCGATCCCCCTCCGCCCGGCTTGTAGATCCGGCCCGCGGAGACGAACGTCACCTGATCGTCCGTCTGCCGCAACAATTGTGCGTACCCATCCGAGCTCTTCTTCACGTTCACCCACGAGCTGTACTTGTCGTTCATCCAATTGACATACCGGCGATAGTCCGCATACGAGGAGGAGCGGAAGCTGCTGGAGGAGAATCGATCGTAACGCGGCGGGCCGATCAACATGCTCAACGCGAACGCCTTCAACGCCGCCCCGAGCGTGCTCGCCTGCTTGTGGCCCGGATCGAGCTCGCCGTCCTGCGAGACGAGCGGATAGCTCCACACCTTCGTGCCGGTCTTCGTGTTGATCTTGTACAGGGTCGCCGGGCCACGCAATTCGTACGCCACCATCATCGCCTCGTCGTTGGGCAGCTCCACCACCTTGTCGACGATCCCCGGCACCTCCCCCTTCTTCGTCTCCCACAACATCTTCCCGGTCTTCGTCTCGTACATCTTCTGAATTCCGTCGTCGCTGACCAGCAGATACAGCGCCTTCTTGAAGAGCACGGGCGAGTACAGATCGGGATCGTCCGGGTCCACCTCGATCGTCGCATTCTTCTTGCCGGTCGCCAGATCGATGCTCTCGATGTTGTCCTCGGTGAACAGGAGCAGCTCGCCCAGGCCGGTCATGTAGGGCTGATAGAGGCTGGTGTTCAGATCGCTTTCCTCCAGCGACGCCTTGTACAGGAGCTTCGTCGTCCGGATGTCGAACAGGTAGAATGTGTCCGCGCCCGATTTCGGCAGCACCAACAGCGTGCTGTCCCATCGGTAGTACTTCAACTGGCCCGGTGCCGACGACGTCTGGTAGATCAGTTCCATCTTCGACAGATCGATCGCCTGCATCCCCGCGTCGTAATAATACAGCGCGAGGTTCCCTTCGAACAACCCGCGCAGCGAATCGTAATCCGGCACGTTCTCCCTGTGCCAGAGCATGTCGCCGAAATCCTCGCCGATGATCGGGATCGACTTCATGGCGGCGCCGGTGCGAGCGTTGAGGAACTCGAATTGATTTTTCTGGCCGGCCAACAGCGTATCACTTCCGACAAAACG
>CAZJYH010000416.1:0-4867 GCA_964549365.1 uncultured Alphaproteobacteria bacterium | reverse complement strand
TAACCACGGCGCTCCTCGCGCAGCGTCTCGGCGTGACGCGTGATCTCCTCGCGCTTCGTCGTCTGCCGCCCCATCACCTCGTCGCGCTTGGCCTGCGCGTCGACCAGCTCGGAGCGGAAGCTCTCCAACTGCCCCTCACCCTCTGCGAACGAGGACTCGAGCGTCTCCAGCTCCGTCTCGGCCTTCTCGCGCTCGGTGCGGCGCAGCTCGATCATGCGCTCGGCGTTCTCGCGGTCGCGGCGGATGCGCTCCAGTACCGCCACGGCGCTCCGCTCGTCGCCGCGCAGCGTCGCCAGCGAAACCTGGCGATCGCTCAGCACGCGCGAACGCTCGGCGAATTCCGCTTCCACTCGTTCGAGCTCGGAGGAATGTTCGCGCGCGTTCCGCTCGGCGGTC
The DNA here is from genome assembly GCA_964549365.1 of uncultured Alphaproteobacteria bacterium. Lineage (GTDB taxonomy): Bacteria > Bacteroidota > Ignavibacteria > OLB7 > OLB7 > JAFDZV01. Next base: position 4,471 of record CAZJYH010000416.1, on the reverse strand, counting down.
TCCTGCTCGTCGCGCAACTGATTGCGCCGCGGCTCGGTCCCGGAAAGCTGATCGCTCAGGCGTCCCAGTTCCTCCTGAAAGCGCGCGCGCTGCGTTCCGTGCTCGTCGATCACCTTCGTCGCCGATTCACGCTGATAGCCCACCTGTGCCCGGCGCTTCTCCACACCTCCGAGCGACTGCTGCGCCGCACGGATCGCATCCGACAGCCGCCCAAGGTCGATCGCTCTGAGCCTGGCCGTCACCTCGGCGATACGCCCTTCCATTTCAGCAAGCCGCGCGCGCAGCTCATCGGCCTCCGCGCTCAGACGCTCGATCTGCTCACGCTTGCCGATCGCGGTCCCCTCATCCTTCGTCTGTCCGCCGCCGCGAACCACGCCGTCGGCGCGAACGGTGACGCCGTCGAGCGTGACGGCCTGCTCGGCGATGCCGTTCGTGACGGCGTGCGTCGCATCCTCCAGCGTGCGCACCACCAGCGTGTCGTTCAACAGGTGGCGGCGCAGCGCATCATGCTCCGGCGCCGAGCCGCAGAGCTCGCCGGCCCAGCCGATCGCGTCGACGCCCCCCGGCACCGGGCGCACCGGCGCGTCGGGAACGCGATCCAGGCAGACGAACGTCACCTTTCCCTTTCGGTTCGAGACGAGCGAGGCCATGCCGCGCCGCGCGTCGTCGAGCGACGGGACGATCATGTAGTGTCCGGCCGTGCCGAGCGCGGCGGCGATCGCCAGCCGGTACTCCTCGGCCGTCGAGATCCCCTCGGCCACGGTCACACGTTCGACGGGCGTCCAGTCGGACTGCGCCACCAGGAATCGAACGGACTCGTCCTGATCGACAAGGCCGGTGAGGAATTCGACCTTCGAGGCCCGCGAGTTGATGGCGTTGTGCAGATCGATGGTGGCGGTGCGCAGCTCGTCGATCTCCGACTGCAGCCGCGCCTTCTCCTCCTGCCCCGTCGTGAACGCGCGCTGCGCCTCGTCGAGCGCTCCCTGCGCGGCGGTCAGCTCCGCCTCGGCCTGGGCGATCGCCTCGCTCGTGCGCTCCAGTTCCACGCGGGCGCTCTCGTCCTCGATGTCGAATTGCTGGAGTCGGCCGTTGAGGCTCTCGATCCGGGCGCGGGTGCGCTCCTCCTCGCCGCGAAGCTCCGCGATCCTGTTGATCACCGCGATCACCTGCTCCTGTGAGGCCTTCGCGGCACGGCGACGCTCGTTGACGTCCTTTTCGGCGGCGGCATTATCGCGGCGAAGCTGCTCGAACTCCCACTCGGAGGCCGTGATCTGCTCGCGGATGGTCTCCAGCGCGCGCTCCACCTCGGCGCGATCGGCCACCATTGCCTCGATCCCTCCCTCGGCCTCCATCCGATCGCGGTCCGCGCGTTCGATCACCGTGCGCAGCGAGCGCCGGCGCTCGGCCGCAACCGCGCGGCGCTGCTCCAACTCGGCGATGCGGGCGGTTATGGCGTTGACATCCTTCTGCGCCTCGGCCAGCGACGACTCGATATCCGCCTGCTCGCGTTCCAGCTCACCGAGAATTGCTTCCTCATGCGCCAACTGCGAGTCGAGCGCCTCCTTCTGGCTGCGCGCCTCGACGAGTTTCTCCTGCAGCGGCGCGATCCGGCGAACGGTTGCACCGTACTCCCGCTCCAGAATCTCCACCTCCAGCTTCTTGCGCTCGACGTCCAGCGTGGTGTATTCCTCGGCGCGCTTGGCCTGACGCTCCATCGAGTTCACCTTCTTTCCGACTTCCTTGGTGATGTCGTTGACGCGCATCAGGTCCTGTTGCGTCGAGTCCAGCTTCCGCAGTGCCTCGCGGCGACGCACCTTGTACTTGGTGACGCCTGCGGCTTCCTCGAACAACTTCCGGCGCTCGTCGGCGCGATCGGAGAGGATCGTCTCGATCATCTTCAGCTCGATCACCGAGTAGGCATTGGCCCCCATACCGGTGTCCATGAACAGGTCCACGATGTCGCGAAGGCGGCACTGCGTCTTGTTCAACAGATACTCGGAGTCGCCGTTGCGGAACAGGCGGCGGGTGATCGTCACCTCGCTGTATTCGGTGGGCAGGATCCCGCGGGTGTTTTCGATGGTGAGCGACACCTCGGCCATCCCCAGCGGGCGGCGCTTGCCGGCACCGTTGAAGATCACGTTCTCCATCTTGTCGGACCGGAGCACGGACGCCTTCTGTTCGCCGATCGCCCAGCGGATCGCGTCGATCACGTTGGACTTGCCGCATCCGTTCGGACCCACCACGGCGGTGATCCCATCGTTGAACTTGAGGACCGTTTTGTGCGCAAACGACTTGAAACCGATGATTTCGAGCTTACTGAGATACATCGACGGTATATGAGATAGGCAGAGGGCAGCCCTGTTCCGGGGTGCCGGAGCGGAATTCGGATGGGACCGGGCGGATGGCGCCGCCGGCCTTTGACGTCCGGCGAAGTTACACAGATCGATGGATTCCCAAAGCCCAACCGGGGGCTTGATTCCGTCGCCGGAGCACGAAGAGGCCCCACGCCGGAGGAAATCGTCCGTTACGGTGTGTTCGCGTACGAAGAGGAGGGGACCGCGGGGGCAAATTCCGCCCCCACGGCATCCCAACGCATATATACGCTCGTTGTGGTGGTGCGCCTTCCTGTGTCACAGCGCTGTCCTTCTCGCAGACCGGACGGCCCACACCATCCCGGATTCGCGATCGACAACAGTCTGATCCGGCGCCTGTTCGTGCGTCGTCGGGGCTCCCATTCCCAAACGACCTCTGTGTTGGTGGGCTTCAGGACCGACAAATCGGCCCTGACACTTTGCATGCCGCGTCGGCAATCCGCACGAGCAGCCTGAACAGCTCGGCGGCGGCAACCACGTTGCGGTCCATCCAATCGCAGGCCTGATCGACATCCGGACGGACGGCGCGATAGGCGCGGCACAGATCCGTCACCGCGATGGCCGCTCCGGCCCCTTCAACGGAGATCCCCCCATTGCGAGCCGCCAGGACTATCTCCTGATTGATGCGCCGGAACGGGGTATCCTGCAGTTGGTGACCGTCCATGTATTCTCCCTCCTACCATTCGTTGTGATATCGGCGGCCGACACTGATATCGCCCAATCCGAGGGACGCCGTGTCGTTTCAACACCTGCAATCTGTGTCGGTTCGGGCGTGTCGCCGTTACGTACGGACTACGTAGCGTGCGCACCCGAGCAGCGCGTCCGAGCGGCGCGTCCGAGCGGCGTGCCCGATGCAACGCCGATCCGAACGCGCGCTGTGCGCGCGAATGATTCCCCAGTGTAAAACGATCGGTGATGAAGAACTCGCGGCGCCCACCGGCCGCGCTCGGCACCGTACGCGGCCACGGGACACGGCTGCCTCACATGGCCCGCCTCACGCTGCCGTCGGCCCCTCTTCAGAGTCCTATCCACTACCCATGCGTCCCGCTGCGCCGGACCGGTCGATCAGAGCAGCATCGAACCATGCTGCTCCTTTGTGATGAGCGCTGAAAGGGCGATCGTACATTGCCCAGAGCGCAAGCCCTGGGTATCAAGGGGGCCAAATGTCGGCAGCCCCCCGGCGCGGATCCCGACACATCGGGATCTGCGACAGGATCTACGACTGAAAGGGGGGCACATCCGGAGCGACGTACAGAAACGGACCTGCAGCGTATCGCCCTTTCAGGGCTCGAAGACAGAAACGGGTCATGCCGCGATCCAGGGGCTGACGCCCCCGGCTACCGACCGGCGCCCTTTCGGGGCTGAGAACCTGCGGCGAGTGGCACGTTCAGCAGACGTTGGCCTCCTCCGGGATGTGGGAAATGGATAGCCTCAGAGCCCCGTGAGGAAGGCGCCGAGGTTCCCGCCGGATTTGAGGTTGAGCTTGCGCCGGATGTTCAGCCGGTGTGTCTCGACCGTACGCACCACGATGCCCAGCCGCGCGGCGATCTGCTTGTTCGAGAACCCGGTCTTGATGAGCCAGCAGACGATCAGCTCCGCCTGCGCAAGCGCCGGGCATATCTCGGTGAGCGTTGCGATCCAGTCGGCGTCGATCTCGTTCAACTCGCGCACCATCGGCTCTTCCTGCTCACCGGCGCGCATGGCGTCGGCGACATCGCGCAGCAGCGCACGGGCCTGCGACGCCGTCGTCCCCTGCGTCGCCCCGGCGATCGTCTCGACGGCTCGACAGAGTTTCTCCAGCAGCCGGTTGCGCTCGATCAACTCCAGCCCCTTCGTTCGCAGCCGCTCCTGCAGCTCACGCACGTGATCCTGCAATTCCTCGGTGCGCTGCTCAACCAGACGCTTCTCACGTTCGGCCTTCTCGAAGTCGAACCGCGCCTGCAGTTCGGCCCCACGCTTCTGCATCTCCTCGCCGATCAGATCCTCCCGGATGCGCGCGAACAACCGGCTGTGGCCCAGCGCCCGACGCAGATCGCCCATCGACTCGTAGACCTGGGCCAGCGCTTCATGCAGCTGCTGCTGCGCGGCGAGATCGTTGA
>CAZJYH010000415.1:0-4882 GCA_964549365.1 uncultured Alphaproteobacteria bacterium | reverse complement strand
GACGCTCTAACCAACTGAGCTACACCCGCCATCTGTTTTCAAACAGGGCTACAAACATAGCGGATTCGGCCCCCTCGAACAATCCCAGAGTGTAATTTTCTGCGGTCGGAGCGCCCGCTCTCCGTCGGCGCGAAAGCCGGCGGCAGCGCATGGGGACGCGCGACCGCGCAGGAATCCGTCGTTGCCGCTACGGCACGCTGTCCTTCTCGGGCCACCAATGCCCGCCGAGCGAGAAGCGAAAGCCGACGTAATACTGCTTCCAATCGACATCCTTCAGCACCGATGTCTGCGGCACCGATGCGAACGCCTCGAAGCCGAGCGCGAAGGATTCCACGGCCAGGTTCCATCCGATGCCGACCTCGTATGCCGTGCGCCAGCGCTCCAGATCGCTCAACGTCCGCTTGTTGATCAACGTCACGGTGTCGGTCCCGTTGCCGTAGCGGATCTGATCCTTCACGTTCGCGATCTGCGTGTACTGCGTGGCCTTGCTGGAGACCGCGTACCACGCGGAGATGCCGCCGTAGATGTAGTAGTAGGAGGAGAGCACCGTCCCCTCGTTCTTGATGAAGCCACCATAGAACGGGATGACCGCCCCGACGCTGCCGCCGACCATGTACTGCGTCAGGTAGGCGGTGCTCACCTCCTGAAACGGTTGCGGCACGCCGCCGATGCTCAGGTAGGCGCGCGATGTGTCGTTGGCGAAGAGCAGCCCATCGGTTATCTGCAGGCCCGCCGTGCCGCGCAGCACCAGCGGCAGCGGAAGGTTGAAGAGGAACTGCAGCTGATACTCGCTGAAGTTCGTTTCGGGATAGCCGTCATCCTCCTCCTTGTCGGAATTGGGCTGCATGATCTCGCGGTCCGAGTTGCTCTCGTACGGATCGCGATGGCTGAACGCCTCGGTGGTGCGTACCAGTCCGCTCGGGCGGATGCCGTTCGCGCGATCGTACACGTCGGCATAAAACGCGGAGCCCATCAACGAGAGCGTGTAGCCGACGTAGGGCTGCGGGAACCAGCCGGTTGAGACATGGCCGAAGATCTCCTCGTCCAGCTTGAAGCCCTCGGGGTCGAGGCCGAGGTCATCCCACGTCGTGTCCGCCGGGTCCTGCGCGCGCGCTGCCGTCGCGGTGCCGACGAGCAGCAGCGCGACGGCCAGCAGCCACGCCGGAAAGTGTTCGGGTTGGAAGCGTTCGATCATCATCAATGAAGGATAAGCATCACCTTGTCGGAGGCGCCGGAGTTGGTCTCCAGCCGCACATAATACGTGCCTGTGGGGAGCGTCGGCGGAGGATCGTAGACGTAGATGTGCGGACCGAGATCCTGCACGCCGAGGTATTCGGTATGGATCTCCTTCCCCAGAAGATCGAAAAACCGGAATGTGATGTCCGATCGCTTGTCGATGCGATAGGCCCACCTCGTCTGCCTGCCGCGCGGCACCGGGTTCGGGTAGTTCTGTTCCAGGATGGCGAAGCGCACGTAGGGGATCGGCGTGCCGACCGATTCGGTGATCACCACGCCGCGCGCGCCGCCGATCGGCGCGTCGTTCAGGCGCACCGATTCCAGTGTGACGATGCAGACCGAATCGGAACCGGCGAGCGCCTCCCCGAGCAGCATCGCCAGCGTATCCCCGGCGCCTGCGTTGGGCGCGGTGCGGCGCACCGTGAAGGAGATCTCGAAGATCGAATCCTTCAACGCCGTCAGCATGAACGAATCGACGACGTCGCCCGCCGGCGCCGTGATCCGTTGCGGATAGAAGACCGTCGGGTTGCTCAGACGGAGCGTTGCGGTAACCGTGACGGCGCCCGAGCGCCCGGCCGGAAGGCCCGGCGCTCGGATGGGGGCCGATATCGTCTTGCCGACGAGCCCGCGCGCGGTGTCGATGGCGATCTGCGCGCGCGCCGTGGCGGGCACCAGAAGCGCGCAGAGCATGAGGCAGAGCGTAACCAGTTTCATAAGCTGTTGGGAATGCGCGGACGGTTCACCATGATACGGTTCGGTGCGGCCACGTCGGGGCCGAGGGTTCAGCGCGATGTTATCACGAACTCCGTGCGACGATTCTTCTGCCGGTTCTCGTCCGAATCGTTCGGGACGATCGGACGCGTCTTACCGAAACCCTTCACCGACAGGCGCTTGCGCTCGATCCCCATGCCGACGAGCGCATCGGCCACCGACGCGGCGCGGTCCTGCGAGAGCTTCAGGTTGTAGTCGTCGCCGCCGCGGTCGTCGGTATGTCCGCGGATCTCGATCGTCATCGTCGGATACTTCCGCATCACGTCGGCAACCTCGCGAATGCTCGGCGTCGAGACCGGGCGGATCGTGGCGCGGTCGTAATCGAACTCTATGCCGACCAGAACGATCGAGCCGACCGAATCGAACGGCGTGAAGATAGAGCGATCGTAGCGGCCGCGCGCGACCAGGGTGTAGCCGACCTCGTTCAGCGCCAGCGTGGCCGTTGCCGTGTGCATCCCCTGGCATGCGGGTGGGCGGTAGGTGATGCGATAGTAGTTGTTCAGGCCGCGGTAGATGTCGGCGAAGACGTAGGGGAATTCCTTGTACGAATAGATCCGATACATGCGGCCGCCGGTGTATGTCGCCATGTTGCGCATCACCTCCTCGTCGGCCTGGCCGTAGGCCACCGTGTAGAGCGTGACGTGTTTCGCGTGCGCAATCCGCCCCACCTCCTCGATCGTCTTCTTCGAGTTGCCGTCCATGCCGTCGGTGAAGAGGATCACCGCGCGCTTGTGCGTTGCCGGCGCGCGCGACACCTCGTCGATGCCGACCAGCGTGGCGTCGTAGAGCGCGGTGCCGCCGCCGCCGGGGGGGCTGACATCCTTCACGCTGAAGCCGTTGCGATAGGCCGCAGTGTCCGCGGTGAGCGGCACGTCCACGAAGCTGGAGCTGCCGAACTTCACCGTCGCGATCTGATCGCCCGGCTTGATGATGCGGAGCGTGCGCCCGACGGCCGTGCGCAGGCGCAGGATCTTCTCGTCACCCATCGATCCGGAGTGATCCAGCACGAAGGCGATCGCGTACGGTTCGCGGCGGTCCTGCCGAACCTCGGTTACCGTGAAGCTGTCGATCCGGGTGTTCGTGCCGGAGCACGAGTCGTACAGCGTGCGCCAGAAGTCGCGCCATCCCCCCGGCCCTTTGAAATACGGCGGAGCCAGGCCCATCACGAAGCGGCCGGACGTGTCGTAGACGAACGCGCGCAGCTCCACCTGATCCGGGTACCGGCTGTCGTCCACCGATCGAATATCCATGCGCAACGGCACGGCGCCGCCCGGAGGAGCCGAGGTGCCCTCCGCGCGGGTGCTCGCGTCCGCGCGGCCGAACGCGGTCGAGTCGTCCGATCCCGTGAACACCGTGTCCATCCTCCCGGGGATGCGCCCGGCGGCTCCCTTGTAGGCCCTCATGGCCTCTTCCAGCGGGATCGTCGAGGTCATGTAGATCGGTTTGTAGTCCTTTGGTGGAACCACCTCCTCGGCGATCTTCACCACGTGCTGCGGGCATCCGGCAAGCGCGGTGCCGAGCGCGACGGCGAGCATGAGGGTAGCGAGACGATGCAGCATCAGGTACGGTCTCCGTTCCGGGGACGAAAATGTGGGCGATCGGCACTAGAACGCCGATTCGCGGCCGGGTTTAATCGGCAGCGCGTAGGACGGACGGAAAGATAACGAGTTGCGTCCGGAGGGGCCCGATACCGATCGACACGGGTCGAGATCGGGGCCTGACGGCGGACATCGATGTGACGCGCGGGAGCGGCGAGTATAACGTTCGGGGCCTCTTCCGCCTTGGGTCGCGGAGTCAACTCCGCGACAACCGTTGAAGGAGATCAAGGAGAAGATTGCAACGGGGCCGTGATACTCTCCCGTTGGTTCGGAGTTGACTCCGAACCCCTGCCGGGCGTCCGCGACATACCTCGTTCGCAAGCGGGTATCTTCCGCCCTTCCAGGGCTGGGATCATCGAGGCGCATTCCGTTTCCAAGGGCTCACGCCCATGGCTAATGCCATGCGCCGTTTCAGGGCTGGGATCGCAGGACGCCGTTACCAGACTCCGTGGCCGGTGTATCGCCGCGCCGCCCCGGTCGCGGAGTCAACTCCGCGACAACCCGTTCCGGGAAATACACGGCCTCAGTTCGTGCAGAGTTTACTCCGCACCCTTCGCCGAAGTGCCGAGGGCGCGGGGGGGATACCAAAACGGCCGGAGTACAACTCCGGCCGAACATGGAATCTGTCGTGTACCGGCGCGGCGTCTCCGCCCCGCACACTGCATTTTCGTTCCTCTTTCCTTCGTTCTCCCTTCCTTCGATTACCCCTCCGCCTCGTGTGAGGTCGCGTGCGCGCGGCGGTCGTCCGGACGCATCATCGGGAAGAAGATCACGTCGCGGATCGAGTCCTGCGCGGTCAGCAGCATGGTGATGCGGTCGATGCCGAGCCCGACGCCCGCGGTTGGGGGCATGCCGACTTCCAGCGCGTGGAGGAAGTCGTCGTCGATCAACATCGCCTCCTCGTCTCCGGCGGCGCGCAGGCGGGCCTGCTCCTGGAAGCGGCGGCGCTGGTCGCGCGGGTCGTTCAACTCGCAGAAGGCCGGGCCGATCTCCTGACCGTTGACGCTCAGCTCCCACGCCTCCACCATCCCGGGCTTCGAGCGATGCCGCTTCGCCAGCGGCACCATCTCCTCGGGATAGTCCAGCACGAACGTCGGCTGAATCAGCTTCGGCTGCACGTGCTCGGAGAAGATCTCGTCGATGATCTTCCCGCGTCCCATCGTCGCGTCGGTGTGCACGCCGATCTCGGCGGCGATCGCGCGCAGCGCCGGAAGCTCGACCCCCTCGATATCGTGGCCGGTGTGCTCCTTGATCAGCTCCAGCATCGACGCGCGCTT
>CAZJYH010000414.1:1153-4886 GCA_964549365.1 uncultured Alphaproteobacteria bacterium | reverse complement strand
AGACGCAGCAGATTTCTCCCTGCGCCGTCGTGGCATTCGGACGCACCACCACGAGCTGTCCTTGTTGAATGCCGGCCTCGATCATCGAGTCGCCGCTGACGACGAGAAAGAAATCGCCGGGTTCGAGCTGTGGGATGATGTCGCTGAGTTTGCTGACGCGGTTCTCCTGCATCAGATCGACTTCCGCCAGAGGGCCGGCGGAGATCGAGCCGAGCATGGGCCACGAGGGGATGAGGGTGTTGGTTCCTCGATCGGTCAGTTGAATTGCGGTTGGGCGCCCGTATCCGTAACGCTTGATGCGAAGATAGCCCTTCGCTTCGAGCGCATCGAGATGTTGGTACGCGGGTGAGGGATCCTTGAAGCCGAAGTGTTTGGCTATTTCAGGGCCGGTAGGGAACCGGCCCTCACGGTCGCGGAATGCGACCACGAAGTCCAGAACTTCGCGCTGTCGTGCTGTGAGCTGCTTCATGATGCTGATTGCTATATGGGCGAAGATTCAGAGAGGCAAACTGCGATTGCCGAGGCCACGGCTTCGCTCACGTGACATCGTAGCCGCCGTTGAACGGCGGCACGGTTTCATTGGGGAGTGCACGAAATGCTGGGAGTAAGCCGTGTCGCGCGGCGTTGCCGGCGGCATGGTTCGATTCGTGCTAAGCGTACACTTTCGGGAAGGAACAAAACACGTGGGGCTGCCACATGTCAAGTACGAGAGATGAGCGTTCCGCTGCGCCGGACAAGGACGGAATCCGCGGGATGCTTGGGGTGAATCACGCGAACGAGAAGAGTTGATCGTACCCACGCGGGTACGCTGCCCATAACACGGAACGAAGAGGATATTTGCGACACGAACATACAAAATTTCACGAAACAGCGAACCGATCACGAAAAACTATTGGGGCGAAAGTTGGGATTCGAAGCGTCTGCGCCCGTCGGGGGCGTGGTGGCGCGGTACGAACGGGTGGAGTATCTTGCACGCGGCCAACGCGATCGTGTTGGCGCCCATGTCTCGGTGTGTATGTGGTCCGGCTATCGGCGAGGGGATGCGCGTCGAGCTTCGTCGCTTCCGACATCAGGCAGCAACCGTGGACGCACGATGGTAGTGTTGCTTCTTCAGAGCGCTCAAGAGCTGCATGCCGTGCAAGAGGGCCTGCGCATTCCCGATCGGGTGGAAGGGCGTGCCAACCCGCCGCGCGCACCGATCGCGGGCGGTTCCGGCCTGTCGAACCTGTTTGCCAACGGTCTGCATTTCGACGCCGCCGGCACGTGTTATGTATGGCACGGCAATTCGAATTGTTATGCCGTTCCGTTCGCGCTGTGGAGCCATCCGGATTCACCGGTACGCGAACGCGTCATGGCGCATTGGCCGCACGGAGAACAGCTGAGCTTCTGGCCGCAATTGTTCGAGCCGATCGGCGCGCAGGCAGGAATCACGGCCGATGTCGACGGCGATGCATGACAGAGTAGCGGATTGGTCGCCATCGATATGGAGCGCCGCCGCACGCGACCCCTGCTTCGCGGACGTCGTGCGCATGCACGATGAACGTTGGTGATGCATGCGTCGCGGCGGAGCATGCCGAGGCGCATGCAACGATTCCCACCGCGTCGGTCGTCGATACGCTGTTCGGAATGTGCACCCGAAGTAACGTATGGTATACACCCCGCGATCCGTTTTGCAACGTCGATTTCGAGCGGATGAGCCCGACTTCATGCCGTATTTGATGCAGGCCGCGGGGGATCGCAGGCGGTCGGACGGGGCGTGATCGATCGATCGCGTTCATTGGTACACTTTTGGATGGAGCTTCACCAGAACACCAAACAGCTCTTGCGGAAAAACGCGCCGATGCATGTCCGTCGTTGCATCACAGTGTCTCTTCAACGTATCTTTGCCCACAGCATTACGGCTGGATTCATGTCCGCCCTCACTCTCTCCTTGCACTACTCTCCGGCATTCGTCGTTACGCACGCGGAAGCACTGTGTGCTGATGTGCTCGTGTTGTATTGTATATCTGACTGACGGCCTGTTCCGGATATTGGTGCAAATGTCAGGGACTATGGAATTCGTGGTAATGTTCGTGCGCGGATCGTATTGTTGTTTCCCATCATCCCAGCGATGGGCTCACTCTCCCAGATCCTTCGGTACCGGCGATCCGCACGTAACGTGCGCCTGCCATCGTGCATGCGCATGTCGGTCCCTTTGAAGACGGTACCGCGATAAACAGATGCGGCCGGTTGCTGCCGATCCAATTGGAACGGCTGTCGACACGTGCTGCATCGTACCCCCATTCTGTTCGGATGCCGCGGATTGCGGCATCACGGTAGCCCACACTACCGTTGATGCCATCAGTGCACTCCGCTCGCCATGCGTTTGAACAGACACAACACAGCTGCCTGCTGCAAGCAGGCACTATCTCGGCGTATCACAACACAGGACAAACTTCGGCGCTACATCGTCCCACGATGCCAATGCAGGCGCGTTCCGATAACCGTATGCGGCAGTTCGGCTGCCATGTGCGGATGTACGGCCGTGCGTGTGTGGTAGCGTTGATTCGGTGCTCGCATCGAGCAATGTTACTTCAGTCAGTTGTAAACATGAAGCAACCAACGTTCATTGCTGCCCAACAGGAACCGTCGGTGATCAAGAAGTTTCACTGGCATGATCTTCCTGTACAGGGAACACCACGGGATGCAAAATCCCCCCGTCCGTCAACGCGTCGCCGAAGCTGGACACGCGACGAGGACGGTATCATCAAGAAACACTACACCAAGCGAGGATCGCGATATACGGCAAAGCTTCTGGGACGCACGGTTACGAGCGTGCAGCACCGCGCTCTGAAGCTCGGCGTGCCAGGGCACGGCATACGTCCATGGACACCGAAGGAGGAGCATTACCTCCGGAAGTACTACGGGAAACTGACCGCTCTGGAGATTGCCCGTATTCTGCGGCGGTCGGAGCAGAGCGTGCGCGGGCATATCCACCAGCTCGGGCTCGGCAACTACAGGCCCGCCGCATGGACCGTCGAGGAGATCGAATATCTCCGCAAACACTACGGTCGAGAGAAGGTCTCCGTGCTCGCAACGGAACTCGGCCGTACAACCGACGCGGTGGAACTGAAGGCGGGGAAACTCGGATTGCGCAAGCGGTTGGTGAAGCTCGATGCGGAACAGACCGAATGGATCATCGCCAATCTCGGGCAGATCTCCTACGACAACATGGCCCGGCATCTCGGAGTGTCGAGCACGACCGTGATGAAGGTCGCGGCACGGCACGGGTATCGTCCACGCCCGCACATCCGCGCATGGACGCCCGAGGAGGACGCCTATCTGCGCGAACACTACGGCGAGATGTCGCGCAGGGAGATCGCCGAGGCGATCAATCGTACGATTCCACTGGTCGGATGGCGGGCCGCGAAGCTCGGCCTGACACGGCAGACGCGAAGCGACGAGAATGCGCGGCCGTGGACTCCGGATGAGGATCGAATGTTGCGGGAGATGATGGCGCACAACACCTACAACGAGATCGCCGGTCGCCTCGATCGTACCCGCGCCGCCGTTGTTGGGCGTGCCGTGCGTCTCGGATTGACAACACGCAACGGCGTCGACGGCCGTGCGTTTCGTGCCGAAGGCGAATGGTGATCCCCGGTTGGTGAGCGGCGGCGTGTCATCACCGGGATGATACGCCGCCGCCTGCGACCCGGCGCGCCGCCGCTGCAACAATGCCGGCAACGCGGCTGCA
>CAZJYH010000414.1:0-1143 GCA_964549365.1 uncultured Alphaproteobacteria bacterium | reverse complement strand
CGCTCTCGTGGGACGGAGCTGGTCGTTTCCCTATGATTCCAGCCGGACGGGGCGGCCCAGATGCCGGGTCAGCAATGCCTCAAGCGAAGCGATCAGCTCCACTCCGCGCTTTGCGTCGATCCAGGCGCCGTCGCGATAGTCGTAGTGCCAGCCACCGTTCGGCTCCGCCAGCCAGATCTGATCCGCCGCGCTCTGGCGGCTGACGATCAGCTTCACTCCGCTCTCCAACTCCACCACCAGTTTGCCGTCACCGCGCTCGGTGTCGACCTCATCCAGATTCAGATCATCCAACCGCCGAAGCAATTCCTCGAGCGTTGAATTGATGATGCCGGTTATCGTGCTGTCAGCCATGAGTTCTCAGTTTGATGCCCGATGCGATCTGCACGGATGTGCATCGATGAAGGATGGGCGCCCTGTCGTATCGAATCGCAGGCACCCGCTTTGCCCCGGTTCCACGAGCCGTGTTATCGAACCACCAGCGCCGGAATGTCGTATGCCTGTCCCCGGCACACCATCGTCACATGATACAGCCCGGGAGGAATGCCCGATGCATCGATCGGGAGTGCATGCACGCCGGCCTCCCGCGTGCCGAGGTTCCATTCGCGCACCCGGCGACCCAGGGCGTCGATCAGCGCAAGGCGTATCGTGCCGGCCTCGCGCAGCCGCACGCGTACCGACCCGCTCGCCGACAGCGGCATCGGCGCAAGGCTCATGATCCCGTCCCGGCCGTCGTCGGCAGCGTCGAGCTCCACGCCCGATGCCGAGGCGCGGATCGGTTGATCCCAGAACGTGAACGCCCCAACTCCGCGCCGATTCAGAATCCAGGGGCCCTCGTAGATCGTTGTCGTGCCGGCGTAGGTCTGTGCCGGGATGTAGCCGATGCGGGTCGCGTTCGACGGTCCGCTCAGCCGCAGGCGGATCGTGTTCCCCTCGGCGATCCCCCCGGCGACCGCCGCGGGAACGCCGTCGAGAAAGAACTGATCGGCCATGCGATAGGTTCCCGTTGCGGCCGTGTAATCCGTGGGCCACTCGAGGCGCTGGTCTTCCTGGAATCGGAGCACGATCTCGTCGCGACCGGCCGATCCCCAGTAAGCGCGTTCGATGTTCGGTGATGCGATCTCGATCGAATCCTCATCCCGGTAC
>CAZJYH010000413.1:0-4889 GCA_964549365.1 uncultured Alphaproteobacteria bacterium | reverse complement strand
ACGTTGATGCCGGCGGTCGTCTATCCGGAGGCCGTGTTCACTGGGCGTGTGCACGAAGCGGCTGCGTCGCTTGGGGTCGTGTTGCGCCCGGCCCGTGTCTCGTGCACGCTTGGAATCACCGAGAATGAATCACTTGCCACGGTGCTTGGCCGCGACGCGGACGTGGAGAACCTTGAGGCGTATGCCGTGCTGCGCGCGGCCGCGGGTCTGCCTGCCGCCGTACTGCTGGGCGTGACGAACATCGTGGGGCCGGGGGGCGGCGCCGGGTGGTTCGCCAATTACCGCGCGTTGATGCGCGCCGTTGCCGCCGTCGGAGCCGCGTTCTATCATGAGTAACACGTTCGGTGCGGGCAAGGCCGGCGATCGTGCCGCGCTCGACTTCCAGGATTTCTTCAACATCGGCTTCGACGTTGTGAGCATGATCGCCGCCGACGCGGGGAACAGGCTGGCGCTGCTGTACGCCGTGCCCGGCGGCGAGCGGACGGCGATGACGTACTGGGAGCTGGACGCCGCAAGCAATCGCGTGGCCAACGTGCTGCGGGCGCACGGCATCGGCGCGCGCGATGTGGCGCTGCTCGCGATGCCCCGCACGCCGGCGTGGTGGTCGACGGCGCTCGGCGCGCTCAAACGAGGCGCCGTGTTGATGATCGTCGATTCCGGGACCGACGCGTCCACGCTCGCGCGGCATGTCGTCGCGGCCGGCGCGCGCGCGGTGATCGCCGACACGGCGTTTGCCGCGATGCTCGACACGGTGCGCGATGCGATCCCCTCGGTCCGGGAATGGATGGTGATCGGCGAAAGCGAGCGCTCCGGCTGGGCGTCGCTGGACGCCGAGTGCGCCGCAACCTCGGGCGCCCTGCTGCACATCGGCTACGACGAGATGACGCGCCCGGGCGATCCGATGTTCTGCGTGCCGTTCGTCGGTTCCGACGGCGTTGAGCGCGTCGCCGTGCACGCGCATTCGTATGTGGCGGCGCAGCGCGAGGCGGCGCGCGCGTGGCTCGGGATCGGACCCTCGGACCTGCACTGGACGTTGTTGCCGGCCGCCTGGACTCCGTGGAGTTGGTGCGGCCTGTTCGCCGAGCTGGCGGTCGGCGCGACGATCGTCGCGATGCCGGATGCCGCCGCGCTCGATCCGGACGCCGTGCTGGCGCTGATGGCGTCCGCCGGAGTGACGTCGTTCTGCACCACGCCGAGCCTGTACCGCGCGCTCACTGCGCGGCCAATGAAGGGACACGATCTCTCCAACCTGCGCCAATGCACGTGCGCCGGGGCGATCGACTTCGAGACCGTCGAACTGTGGAAGGACGGCACCGAGGGGATCGCGGTGCGCGGCGGCTTCGGCCGTGCCGACACGGCGCTCCTCGCGGGCGTTCGTGCCGGACGCGACGAGATGCCCGGCGCGTACGGTCCGGCGTTCGGGGCCCATGATCTCGCCGTCGTGGACGATCGAGGCCTGGTGCTTCCTCCGCCGTCGAGCGGGCGCCTTGCCGCGGCATACGACCCGCGCCGACCGTTCGGGCTGCCGCTGCGCTATCTCGATCCCGCACAGGACGCCGCCGCCTTCGTCGGCGACCGGGTGGTGATCGACGTGGAGGTTCGCCTGGATGCGGCCGGAGTCTTCGCGCCGATGGAGGCCGCGCCTGCCGGCGCGCCGCTCGTCTACTCCATCACGCCGCCGCACGCATAGCGGTGTGGTTCGATCGGTATGGCGCTCGTGGATATGCCGGCCGCCGTCCGCGGCGATACACCTGAACACAGCGCCGCAATTCGATGCGCGGTACCTTGCCGCCGCAGCGTTCTAAATGCTACGCTTCAAGCGTATGGTTTTTCGATGATGCAATCATGACCGACATGACCGAGACGAAGAGCGTGATCGCGGAGCTCGAACGGATGTTCGTGAGCTTCCCCGATCTGCCGAAGGAGGCGATCCTGAAGCAGGACATCCTGCGCCAGGGGCTTGCGTTCGCCGAGAGCGCGCTGCAGGTGGCGTCCGGGTACAAGCCGAAGGACTACTTCATCTTCTCGTTCGATCTGGTCCCGTTGAACCAGATGCAGGTCTACGAGGCGTACCGTGCTCCGGAGGAGATCCGCATGACCGGCGGCGCATACGACCTGCGGCCGACGATCGTGTCGGTGCGCGTCAATCCCGATTCCCCCTATCGCGTTGAGATCGCCGAGGGGGCGATGGCGCTCGCCTGCGAGGGGGCCGTCCTCGCGCAGCTCGAGTTCCCGCCGATCCCCGCGTACTACGGCTCGGCGCTCACCAGCGGGTTGAAGATCTCGCAGATCGCGCCGGCGATCGAGTGGGGTTATCTCGTCTATCTCACCGTCTACCGTCTCTGCCAGTATTGGGGGAAGGATGAAGAATGCCGCTTCTGCGATCTGAACGAGAACTATCGGCAGCAGAAGGAGCAGGGGAGAGAGTACACCGCGGTGAAAAGTATCGACGACGTCGTCGAGGCGATGGCCTTCATCAACGAGCACGACACCGTCTCCAGGGCCTACACCGTCACCGGCGGTTCGATCACCAGCTCGTTGCAGGGGATGAAGGAGGCGGAGTGGTACGCTCGATACGCCGACGCGATCGAGAGCCGTTTCGCCGGGCGCTGGATTCCGAAGGCGGTGGTGCAGGCGTTCCCGAAGGAGGAGACCAAGCTCCTGCGCGATGCGGGCTACCGGATCTACCATCCCAACTACGAGGTGTGGGATCCCGAACTGTTCCCCTGGATCTGTCCCGGCAAGCAGCGCTATGTGGGGCGTGAGGAGTGGATGAAGAGGATCGTGGACGCAGCCGACGTCTTCGGGCCGGAGCGGGTGATCCCGAATTTCGTCGGCGGGGTGGAGATGGCGCGACCGCACGGCTTCACCGATATCGATCGCGCCGTCGCCTCCACTACCGAGGGGTTGGAGTTCTTCATGAGCAAGGGGATCATCCCGCGCTTCACTACATGGTGCCCGGAGCCGACAAGCGATCTCGGACGTCAGGAGGGGCCGCCGCTGGAGTATTTCGTGAGGTTGCTCTACGCGTGGCGATCCACGTTCGAGCATTTCAATCTTCCCGCCCCTCCGGGCTACGGCAAGCCGGGCGTCGGCAGCGCGGAATTTTCCGTCAG
Source organism: uncultured Alphaproteobacteria bacterium (assembly GCA_964549365.1). GTDB lineage: Bacteria > Bacteroidota > Ignavibacteria > OLB7 > OLB7 > JAFDZV01. The sequence goes on along the minus strand of CAZJYH010000413.1, from coordinate 1,773 downwards.
TGCATTCATGGACGTCATCCGCGTCGATCGTCTGCCGAAGGGGCGGGAAATTGCCACGGTCGATTGAGTCGAATCGTGACCACGCCGTCGATTATTTTTCCCTGAATTTCCGGTAGATGATCCAGCCGATCGCCAACAGGATATACAGCGCCCAGAATTGCATCAGGAATACCGTCGCCGACTCCAATGCGCGCCGGCCTGCGTAGAGCGATTCGGCGATACGCGAGCCGACGCCCGGGGTATATTCGTCGATATTCTTGTCGTTCGGGAGCACGACCTTCGTGATCGCCTGTCGTTGATAAATCGACAGGTTGATGGTGCTGTACTGAATTTGATCGTTCAGTTCCAGGTTTGAAATCGTCGTTTCGTCCGACTCGCCCTGCCGGTTGAGCAGGTTTTCCTCCGCCGACGTCGTCTCCTCCAACGATCTGCCGCGCCTGTCGATGGCGCTCCTGAGCCGCACCTGGTGTTCCTGAAGGCGCTTGCGGGCCATATCGCTCGCGAGGATTCGCAGCGACACGTTGTCGGCCCGGATAACTCGGCTGTCGAGATAATCGATCAGGTGTGCGATCGATTTCAGCGTCGTGTCGAGCGCGGTGTTCGGAACCCGCAGCGTCATCGAATTCACCACCGTGTAATACGTGGCCTCCAGCGAAGAATCCGAACTGATGGCGGTGGTCGTCTTGTTGTCGATCGTGCTGTTCAGATTCGTGTAGGCGACGAATCCGTTCATGCGGTTGGTGATATCCTCGATTTCGTACGTTGCCGCCACGACGTTTTTCACCCTGAACTTTATTTCGGCCGTCCGCACGAATTTTCTCGTCGTGTCCGTTCCCGTCTCAACCGCCGCCGACGATGAGATGGGGACCGACGTTGCCGCCCTGTCCGACGGCGGCGAGGCGGCGGTGCCGACCGAATCCGCAACTGCCGCCGATCCCGCCTGCGGAGCCTCCGTTGTGGTGTTTGCCGGCGCGCTTCTGCTTTCGACAGCGCTCATGTTTGCCGGCGCGGGTTCCGCGTTTCTGCTCTCACCGCATCCGGCCAGCAGAAGAGCCAACCCAATGATGCGGACGATGGTTGCGCGAGTGTTCATCAGACGTGTGATTTGTGGTCGACGCGTGTTCGGGAGATGAAGGATCTCCGCTCGTCTCGTGGCGTACACTCTTCGTGATGCATGGCGTTACGTTGTGTAGCCGATCCGCACGCGGGCCGGGCCATCGGATCCGCTCGTGCCTCAATGATGCCGGCATCCGGTCCGCCGTTGCCCCCGATCTCGGTGATCTCGCCCGCGGCGTGTATTTTATGCGGATTCCGGCGCGCGGCTTCGTGGCGCCCGTGCCTTTCGTCGTTCTGCGTTGATCAACCCTCAACCCGCGTGGTGCTCATGATGGAGGAGAATCGGAGAAAGGTCGTGTTGCCCGCGGAGGGACCGCTGGCCGGCGTTGTGCGCGTTCCGGCCGACAAGTCGATCACGCACCGTGCGCTCCTGTTCGCGGCGCTCAATCACGGCCTCACCACCATCCACAATCCTTCGCTCGCCGCCGATCCCCGTTCCACGCTTGCGCTCGTGCGAAGCCTTGGGGTGAGCGCCGTCGAGCGTGACGGCGCATGGCATGTTGTCGGGGGCGAACGCCCACGGCATGCCGACGATCTGCTTCTCGACTGCGGCAACTCCGGCACCACCGCGCGCCTTGCCGCCGGGTTCCTTTGCGGTGAACGCGGGCGATTCACCCTCGTGGGCGATCCCTCGCTCTCGCGCAGGCCGATGGAGCG
>CAZJYH010000412.1:0-4923 GCA_964549365.1 uncultured Alphaproteobacteria bacterium | reverse complement strand
GCCGGCGGCGGACTGGCGGCGTGGGCCCTTCTGTTCTCCCGCGAGAGTCTCGACGACCGCCGAGGTCATCAGCGCGTCGCGTTCGGTGATCACCTGCTCGAACGCCATCGTCCCGGACAGATCCACTGCGTATCCCGATGTCCCCTCCAGATCCCCCCCCTGTGGATCGAACCGCAGGTACCGCAGCGTTGCGCCCACCGCGCCGGGGCCGATCCGCATGCCGCCGGCAACCGAGATCGCGATGTCCTGGCTCCCGATGGTCCCGATGGACGTGCCGGCGGCGTTGTAGCCCTTCACGTTGTTGATGCCGTAACGGACCACGCCCACGCCCAGGCCGGCCGTCTCGTCGAAGCCAAAGGCCACGCCCCCCATGTCGAGTCGTTGGCCGAGCGGCAGAAAGCTTGTGGACAGGGTTGCCGTGGTGCGCCGTTGAAAGGAAAGCGCGGCGCCGTTGTTGAAGATCGCCCCGCTCCCCGAGATGTTGGGGACGCAAACGCCGGCAAGCGCGGTCTCACGCGCCGGCTGCGCACGCCGCAGAAAGCTCCATGCGTAACCGCCGATCTCCTGCGCGCGCATCCTCTCGCCGGAGGCCGGCACCGCCAGAAGCAGCGCCGCGCAAATGATGAGGCGATGGCTGGATCTCATGCGACACGTTCCCAAACGTCGATTCTCCGTCCTGATGCTCTCCCGCTACCGCGACACCATCACCTTGTTCACGATCCGTTGGCCGTTCGATTCCAGCACGACGATATACGGGCCGCCCGGCAGACCGCGCGTGGTGAAGCGAAAGGAGAGATCGCCCTTCGATGCGGTCGTCGTCGGGTGCACGTCGATCAACTTGCCCAGAATGTTGTAGAGCGCGACGCGGAGGTTGTTCGATTCCTCCGGAAAGTAGGCGTTCAGGGTGAGCGTCTCATTCTCCGGTGAACGGACGACGGTAGCCGTCAGCTCCTTCTTCTTGGGGTCGGGCTGTTGCGCGCCGTCGACAACATGGCCCTCGACGGCTGCATACACCGGGTAGATGCCCCCGCAGAACAGGAGCACCGCCAACAGGCATGCGGCGCGTCGACGTAGGAAAGCGATGTAACGCATCAGCGGTTGCCGACAATGATGGGAAGTATGGTCTGCTCATTCGAGCTTTCGATGACGCAAATATAGGTTCCGGCGGCCACAATCTCGCCTCGACTGTTCGTTCCGTCCCAACGCGCCCGCTGGAAGCGTGCCTCCTGCACCTGGTTGGAGACGAGGGTGGCCACCGCGGCGCGTCCGGCATCGTATATCGTCACGCTGACCGGGCCGGCCTTGCGCGGCTTGTAATAGATCCACGTCTCTCCTGGAGCACGCGCCGGCGAGAACGGATTCGGCGCGACAAATCCTTCCGACGGGAGCGGCGGGATCTCGAACGAGGCCAGTCCGCGTCTGCAGACCGCTCCGGTGCCGTCGGAGCAGCAGAGCCGCAATCGCAATGTGCCGCCCAGCGAATCGGGCACCAGGAACGTCGTGCTTCCGGCCGATGGATTGCTCAACGATGCCACCGTGCTCCACACGTCCGTGCCGGCGGCCGCGATGTCGACGTGCACGATACCGCAGGGGAAGAGATCCGCCGGCCAGCTCACGACGCGTTCGCGCACCGCGCCGCTCATCGGCGAGCCGACGGCCAGCGCCTCGGAGGGGACCACCAGCTGCACCGAACGTTCGGCGGATGTGGTGATGCCCCATTTGTCGACGTACCGATAGCGCACCGTGATGCTTTCCGGTGCGTTGCAGAGATCGCCGGGACACTGGACGGTGTCGGCCGCGTCGGCCGTCGAGCCGTCGACCGGCACCACGGCGATCGTGTCCCACTCCCCACCGTCGATCGAGCGAACGAGCCGCACCTCGTCCGCGCAGCCGACCGTGGCGCTGATCGGAATCGGCTCGCCGAATGCTGGGGTGCTTGCGCCGACCGTGAAGTTTTCGATCGTGGCGCCGCCGATCGTGAAGGCCGAGGTCGTGTCGGCGATGTGCTGCAGCGATGGATCGCTCACGATCGCGCGGTACGTGCCGGGGCGCAGGCCGTCGGTCGGGATATCCACCGAGTCCGGCCCGGCGCCGACGTTCAACGGATCGGGTCCGGTGTGGACCGGCGGCACGACGCTGAGCTTCTCGGCGCCGTCGGTGCCCACGATGCGAATCCTGACGGCCTGATCGCCGCCGAACGTCCGGTTCCAGTAGACGCGGATCGTGCCGGTGCCGCAGTAGCTCGCCGAGTCCGTATGGACCGAGTCGAACGGCCGCGCCAGCGGCGTGCCGATGCAATACGTGGAGCCGGTCGTCCCCACCACGATATCGTTCAATCGGTCGCCGTCCACATCGGCGATCGCGACGCTCGTGATGACGCTGTCCAGTTGGAACGTGGCGAGCACCTCGAAGTACGGCGACGCCTCCGGGCGCTGACGATCGAAGACACTGTTGTCGTAGTCGAGGAGGCGGAGCACCCGCAGCGTATCTCGATGGGCGATCAACACCTCCTGCTTCGCGACGTTCGTGTTGTTCCCCACCGTGTCGCGCACGAGGTGCCCAACCGCCATCAGGCGCCCGGAGAACGGGTAGCGCACGAAGGAGGTGAGCGGAATGGAATCGTTCGGAAACTTGTCGAGCGCGTTGAGGCGGAGCGCCCAGAGCGTGTTGTTGACCACCTCGCTGCCGTCGAGATTGCGATACGCTGCCAGGATTTCCTCGCCGGTGTTGTTCACGGCCTTCACCGCGTCGACGGTGCGATCCGGCTGCGTGCCGTCGATGTCCGCCGTTGCGATCGTCCATCCTCTGTTGCTGGCCGCGACGCTGTCGTTGCCGGGGCGGAACGGACGGATCGAATCCGGCGTCGCCTTGAAGGCGTGGCGCAGGCGCAGCGTTGGGATCGGAATGTCGACGCGTCCGGGACGTCCGTCGTATTCGTCGGTGATGAGGCGGTAGTAGTCCGCGGAATTCCCCGGGCTCGTCTGCAGCACCATGAAGTAGGTGTTCGATTCCGATGCCTGGATGCGCGCCTCATCCGGCCGCCGGATCGTCTCGATATGTCCGTAGTCCTTGCGCCCGTTCGTCGTGTCGTCGCGGATCGTGATGGAGTACGCCTCGTTCGAGAACGTTCGGTCCGCATTCGGCGGGAGCGAGGCGTACACGCCCCCGGCGGTATAGGGGAGCGTCCCAAGGCCCATGTATGTGCCCGTATCCTTGTTGCTCGGATCGATGAGCAACGCCGGCTGCTGCGGATACAGGCGCGGCGCGGCCGGATACTGCCACAACAGCTCGTTCGGGCCGGTGCCGACGGCGATCTTGTACTTCCGGATCGTGTTCGCGGTGATGTTCTGCCCGGCATTGCTGTTCAACGTCACGGCCATGAACATGTTGCCGTCGGCGCGGAAGAGCGGATAGATGCCGACGTTCGCGTTTTCCGCCCCCGACACGAACGGGATCGCCTGCTTGGTCGGGCGCGCATCGGCGTCGGCGAGGAAGCAGTAGAGTTCGTCGTTCACGTCGCGCGGTTTGCGATCGACGCCGATACCGATCTGGGTTGGACGCTGCCCGACGCGCGGCGTTAGCGAGGATGTGTTGAACAGGCCCGTCAGCACCACGCGTGCGGGCGTGAGGAAGCGATCGCCGTAGGCCACGCTGCTGCGCGCAAGCCCGCGGTCGCCGAGCACGATCACATCGCTGCCGGAGGCGCCCACAACCTGCTGGGCGCCGGGCGTCGACCCGGTCGCCAGCGCGCCGACGAGCAGTGTGGGGGATCCCTTCAATCGCGTGTTGCGCCACTTGATGGCCAGGCTCGCGGCGTTCTGGGCGGAGTCCAACTGCACGGGGTTGTTGCGCGTCCCCTCCGGATTGCCCAACGGGTACCACCATGCCGGCAGTTGCTGCGCGTTCGCGGCGGTCGAGGGCGCCAGGACGCAAATTGCGAGGAGCAGATAATGTCGAATGGTCATCATACGTCGTTCAGCCCGGGCGTAGGCCTCCGTGCGCCGCCTCCTGATTGGGGGCCGCGGGGTTCGGTTCCGAGAATGTGCCAATATAGAGCCCGGCCCGTCAACCGAAGGGCGCAATTTGATCATGGTTGCGAAATACCGGCGAAGCGCTATTTTACTCCCCGCTCGATCGCTCGTCATCTTCAGATTACAGGAGTCTTTTGCACAACAGGTTCCCTCGGCCATGCGCCAGGGGCCGGGTAATTGAGACGGCATACAGACAGTTCAGTTATCCCCGCGGCCACGCAACGCGCGCCGGCCGTCTGCAAAAGACATACCGACTATCATGAAATCATCCTGGAACATACTCTGGGTGGACGACGAGATCGATCTGTTGCGCCCCCACATCAAGCTGCTGCAGGCCAAGGGTTACAACGTCGACACCGTCACCAACGGCGAGGACGCCATTGCAATGGTCCGCTCGCAACCGTTCGATCTCGTCTTTCTCGACGAGTCGATGGTGGGCATGGGCGGGCTGGAGACGTTGGCGGAGATCAAGGAGATCGACGCATCGATTCCGGTGGTGATGGTGACCAAGAACGAGGCCGAGACCGTGATGGACGAGGCGATCGGCCGCCGCATCTCGGACTATCTCACCAAGCCGGTCAACCCCACGCAGATCCTCCTTGCCTGCAAGAAGTTCCTCGAAGGGAAGCGGATCGAGGCGGACTTCGTCTCGCGCGACTACACGAAGGAGTTCAACCAGATCGCGGTGCAGTTGATGAGCCCGCTCAACTGGGAGGAGTGGGTTGCGCTCTATGCGAAGCTCAGCGCCTGGGAGTTGGAGTTCGACCGGCATCGTGGCCTCGGATTCGAGCAGACGCTGGCCGATCAGATGCGCGACGCGAACGCCGAGTTCAGCAAGTTCATCGAGAAGAACTACAAGACGTGGCTCGATCCGGACAACACGGACCGACCG
>CAZJYH010000411.1:0-4938 GCA_964549365.1 uncultured Alphaproteobacteria bacterium | reverse complement strand
ATTCAACCGGCATGGGGCAAAGCTACGATTTCGGCGTTGAGAGTGAAGCGTTATGCGTTCCAAGTTCAAAGTTCCACGTTACAAGTGCCGGGTGGGGAGCGATTTCGGCGTCGAGAGTGAAGCGTTCTGCGTGATGAGAGTTCCAAGATCCACGTTCAACGTTCCAAGGAGGACCGTATGCCAAATACCAAGCCTCAGATACTACGCTCCAGGCCCCAAGCACCTCGCATCAAGAAGCTGTACACTCACCGGATATACAGCCTCTCGCAACCCGCAACTCGCCACCCGCGACTCTTGGAATTTGAAACGCATCACCCACAAACGCTACACGCTGCACGCCTCAAAGTGCTAGCTTTGCCGACTTCGTATGCTTGAATACTTCCTGCTGGGCGCAAGCCTGCTCTATCTCGTCGAATACTCCGCGTTGCGAATCGGTCGTGCACGCATGGCGCGCGTGCGTCCCGTTCGGCCGGCCGTCTATCCCACGGCCACGGTGATAGTGGCGGCGCGCAACGAGGAGGCGAACATCGAGCGCTGCCTGCGGGGCCTGCTGGATCAGGACTTTCCGGCCGACCGCCTGCAGATCATCGCGGTGAACGACGAGTCGGAGGATGCCACGCTCTCCATCATGGAGCGTCTCGCCGCCGAGCATCCGGGACGTCTGACGATCGTCACCACGAAGGCGGAGGAAAGCCCGGCGCGCGGCAAGGCTCGCGCGATCGCGCAGGGGATGGACCACGCGACAGGCGAGATCGTGCTTCTCACCGATGCCGATTGCTTGCCTCCGGCCACATGGGTGCGCGGCGTGGTGGAGTATTTCCAGCCCGGCGTCGATGTATGCGGCGGCTTCACGGTGATCGAGGAGCACAATCTGTTCGGCATCGCGCAGCAGTTGGACTGGATCCATCTGCAGACGCTCGGATCCGACGCGCTCGGGCTCGGGTTCCCCGTGGGCGTGATCGGCAACAACTTCTCGTTCCGCAGGGGCGCGTATGATGCCGTCGGCGGATATCGGGCCGTCCCCTTCACCGTCACCGAGGATTTCGCGCTCTTCCAGGCGATGACCCGCAAGGGCTACAGCGCGATCTTCCCGTGCGATCACCACGCGCGCATGCGCTCGCTCCCGTGCGAGACGATGGGGGAGATGCTGCGGCAGAAACAGCGCTGGGCGCGCGGCGGCACCGAGAACGACGTCCCGGGCTACACGCTCTTCATCGTGGCGCTGGTGATGCTGGTCGCCTTCAGCATCGCGCCGTTCGTATCGCTTCGCGGCTGGGCCCTGGTCTGGTGCGTCAAGTTCTTCTGCGACATCATGGTGCTCACGCCCAGCTTCCGCGCGCTGCGCATGATGGACCGTCTGCGCTACCTGATCGTGTTCGAGTTCTATTTCGTGGTACAGATGATGCTGATCCCGATCGTCATGTTCAATCCCACCGTCATGTGGAAAGGGAGGGCGTACCGATGAGACGCCGGCGGATTTCGGCCGCGCGCCGTTCGCTCTGCTCGCGGTGTCGGGCACTCGTGTACTGCGCCGCGCTGCTCTTCATGGTGGGGGCCGGCGGGACGCTCCGCGCGCAGGAAGGGGAGAGTGATGGTCCTGCCCGGACCACCAGATCGGCGTTCATCCGGTCCGGTCCGGTGTTCACGGCGCCGTACGCCGGCAAGTACGAGGCGCGGATCGGCGGGTCGCGAGAGTCGGAGAACGGCAAGCTGCGGCTCGACATCGGGTATGCGGCGGAGCTGTATCGCATCGAACGATGGACCGAACCGACCGGGGATGACGCACACGACCCTCTCGTGCCCTGGGCTCCGCCGGACCTCAGTCTTGCCTTCGGAGCCGACTTCTTTACATGGACGCGCCTTCGTTCGACCGCATCGTTCAAGTTTCCGGTGGAGGCGGTGGATTACTATTTCGGACTGAGCGGCGCGATGCAGCGGCCGTTGAACAACCACACGCTGCTGCAGGCTCGGCTTCGTCTGGCGCATATCTCGGCGCATCTGGTTGACGGCGACCCGTCGTTCACCGATCCGGCGCAGCGGTACATGACGTACAGCCGCGAGTTCGCGGACGTTACCGTCGGGCTCACGAACGATCTCGGCCGCGGTCGCGGCGGCTCGCGCGCGTACGCCGGCGCCCTTGCGATGTTCCACTCCATTCCCGACACACTCGGCGCGGTGACGCCGTACGTTGGAGTCGAGATCAACGAGCGGTTGATACGCTCGGTTCCCCTGACGCTTCGGGCGGGCTACGAACTGCGATTGAACACGGAGCTTGCGGACGTCGCGGAGCATAGCGCACGATTGGGGCTGAAGCTCGGCGAGCCGGGCAGCCGCGGCGTGACGGTCGAGGGCTCGTTTTTTCACGGGCGATCGCACTACGGCCAGCATTTCAACGTCGTCGAAGAGTATTTCGCGCTCGGTTTCGCGGTGGACTTCTGATGATCGGAGGGATGTAATGCAAGGAGAAGATATTCCGGTGATGGGCCCGCACCAACCGGCACCCGATGCGCCGGTTGTCGGCTCGGGGGGCGCCCGGCCGAATGCGCGATACCTCCTGCATCTTGGGCTGTTCCTCGCCACGTACGCGACCACCACCTATGCGGGCCTCTTCTTCGTTGCCCCGAGCACGGCGCAGAACTTCGACGACCTTCTCGCGCATTGGCCCGGGGCGCTTACCTACAGTACCTTGTTGATGTGCTTCCTTGCCGCGCACGAGTTCGGGCACTACGTAGCCGCACGTCTTCATGGTATGAACGCCACGCTTCCGTACTTCATCCCGCTCCCCGAGTTGAATCCGTTCGGTACGATGGGGGCCGTGATCCGGCTGCGCAGCCCGTTCACGAGCCGCAAGGTCCTCTTCGACGTCGGCGTGGCCGGCCCGCTCGCGGGGTTTGTGGTGGCATTCGCATGCCTGGTGATCGGCATCGTGACGATGCCCGGCATCGAGTCGTTGTACGCGATCCATCCGGAGTATGTGAGCCGGGCGATCCCTGCCGACGGCTTGACCTTCAGCGACATCCCGATCCTCGCCGGCCTGCGTGCCCTCCTGGTCTCACCCGGCCGGTTCTTTCCGCCGATGAACGAGATCTACCATTATCCGTTTCTGACGGTGGGATGGTTCGGGATGTTCGTCACCGCGTTGAACATGATGCCGTTCGGACAGCTCGACGGCGGGCATGTGACCTATGCGATGTTCGGCGGCCGGCAGCGGGGCATTGCGCGGTGGTTCTTCCGATTCCTTCTGTTCGTGGTGCTGGGGCGCGTTGCAGGGTTGTTGTACGATGCAACGCGCAGCTATCATCCCGAGGGCTGGTACCAGTTTCTGCAGGGGATCTTCGGACCTCCGCTCGAGTGGGTTGCGCGTTACGCTCCGTGGTGGTATTCCGGGTGGCCCGGGTGGATCGTCTTCGCGCTGCTGGTGCGCTTCTTCTTCAAGCTGGACCATCCTCCGGTGTCGGATGCCGAGCCGATCGGTCCGCTGCGCACGGCGATCGGCTGGCTGGCGCTGTTGATCTTCGTGCTGACGTTTCCGTACACGGGAATCAGCTGAACGGGATGGGGCCTGCCGATGCGTGGCGGTCTTGTCGCCGCCGTGCGGACGGCCGGAGTACAACTCCGGCCGAACGGGTGAGAGCGCCGGCATCCGTTGGTTTCGGTGCCCGTCGCGGAGTCAACTCCGCGACAACATCCCGTGGGTCGTCACATTCCGCCGTCTTCTTTCCTCGCTCTTCTCTCCTCATTCCTCACCCGCTCACTCCTCGCGGAACTGCACCTCGTACAATCGCTTGTACAGATTGCCGGCGGCGAGAAGCTCGTCGTGCGTGCCGTACTCCACGATCGCGCCGTCCTCAACCACGGCGATCATGTGTGCATGCTTGATGGTGGAGAGCCGATGCGCGATCACCACCGCGGTCCTGTCCTGCAGCAGTTTGTTGATCGCCTCCTGCACGAGCATTTCCGACTCGGTGTCGAGCGCCGAGGTGGCCTCGTCGAAGACGAGGATCTGCGGATCGCGCACCAGCGCCCGCGCGATCGCCAGGCGCTGACGCTGCCCGCCGGAGAGGAGCACGCCGCGATCGCCGATCGATGTCTCGAAGCCCTGCGGCAGACGCTCGATGAAGTCGAACGCGTTGGCTGCCTTCGCCGCGGCCGTGACCAGCTCGTCGCTGACCGACTCCATGCCATAGGCGATGTTGTTGCGCACGGAGTCGTTGAACAGGATCGACTCCTGCGTCACGATGCCGAACAATCCGTGGTAGCTCTCGGCGTCGAACTCGCGGATGTCCACGCCGTCGAGGTAGATGCCGCCGGAGACCGGATCGTAGAGGCGGATCACCAGGTCCATCAACGTGGACTTGCCGCCGCCGGACGGCCCCACCAGCGCCAGCGTCTGCCCACGCTTCACCGTCAGCGTCACGTCGCGGATCACCGGATGGCCGGGGCGATAGTGGAATCCGACGTTCAGCAGCTGCAGCTCGTTGCGCAGTGCCCCGGCCTGCCGTGTGCCCCCGACGATGGTCGGCGCGCGCTCCATCACCGCCAATACGCGCTCGGCCGCGTACAGCCCGCGCTGGATCGTGGCGGGGATGCCGAGCGTGGCCACAAGCGGCTGCATGATCGCGAAAAGCAGAAAGAGGAACGTGAACAGCTCGTCGGCCTTCATCGTTCCGCCCACCACCTGATACCCACCGTAGAACAGGACCACCGAGAGCGCGACGATGGCGAATATCTCGTTGACCGGCGCCATCAGGTTCACGACGGCCGAGTGCTTCGTGATCGAGCGCACGTACCACGCCGTCTGTTTCTTGAAGCGCTCGGTCTCGTACCGCTCGGCCGCGTATCCCTTGATGATCCTGATGTTCTGGAAGCTCTCCTGCAGCCGGATGGTGATCTCGCCCAGCGCGATCTGGATGCGCTGCGAATAGCGCCTGATGTAGC
>CAZJYH010000410.1:3795-4947 GCA_964549365.1 uncultured Alphaproteobacteria bacterium | reverse complement strand
TGGCGCGGTAGCCGACAACACCTGCCGATGTCCCGTCGCTGGCCGGCATTGAGGTATTCCTGCGCGTCCGCACATACGCGGTCGGTCCGGGCGAATACTTCTTCACTCGACGTGAACAATCCAGTGTCGGATTATCGCGGAATCTAGATGATCCATATTGGATCAACTATCTCAATCGGTGGGGTCAGGCGTTCGGCAAACCGACGACGCTCGAACGCGAACAGACATCGACCGGCGCCGCGTTGACGTTGCAGATGGTTCCCGGGACCCGCGACGAAATCCAGGTCCACTTCACCGCCCCCCCCGGAGATGCTCCGGTTTCAATCGTCGTGTACGATGCACGTGGAAACGCATTGTTCTATCCGTACAGCGTACCGACGGCCGACGAGCACCACACCACCACGTATCGTTTCGATCGCAGTGGAACCTTCGTCGTCGGGCTCGTACAGGGCGGGAACGTAATCGCAACCAGAAAGATCAACATTTCAAAATAGTGAGGGAATAATGACGATCTCAAGCGTGTCGGTCTGTTCCGTACTAGTATTTGTATGCGCATGGAATGTGAGCATCGGGCGCGGACTTACCCCACCCCCGCCTCCGTTCACCGGCGGCAATGCCGGTGCGTGGCTGGGAAGTGGTCCTCTGACAGGTTTCGAGTGTCCGGTTGGGCCTGGGGTTCGATGATCCGCTTCCGGGCAGCGGTCTCGGTGGAGGTGGTGACGCCAACGGATTCGGCTGGGTATCGGGTGGGGGTAACGGCGGTCTCGATAGAGGCTTCGGCCCCGGCTGCAAGGATGAATGTCTGATTGAAACATGGACGGGACCCTGCCACAATCGTTGCGCATGCTATTGGCCGCATCCGGATCCGCGCGACATTTGGCCGAAATCAGGGACAGTAGTTGAAGGCCATTGCGAGTTGATTGGCGGAGATAATAAGGGCAGTTGTTCCTATCCTCGCCAAACATGCACGTATACTTATCCTTGATCAGATCGCTCAGAACGACGAGAGATACCATGGAAGCCCGGCAATCGCCTTTGCCGGGCTTATTCATTCGACCGATTAGCACCTTCTCTATCGCTACGTCCAGCCATAAATCATAGTATCCATCGGTCGACTCTACTACATCGCCCAATCATCAGCAGAGCATCAAC
>CAZJYH010000410.1:0-3769 GCA_964549365.1 uncultured Alphaproteobacteria bacterium | reverse complement strand
TTCACCCCCCCGATCGCGGCGAAGCGTAAGCCCGGCAACGGCGGCCGCCGCGGTCGAATCGGGCGCAAGGGCCCGCATGTCGCGGTACACCGAGGCATAGTCGGTCCCGGTCTGCGCCTTGGTCGCGGGAGCAACGATCGCCGCCACGGCCAGAGCGAGCAATGTGCCGAGGCGGGTCGTGCGCTTCGAACAGATCGACGGTTTCAAACACATGCAGGGGTTCCCCCGGGATGTAGTACGGCCATGCGACAAGGGTCCCGGAAAATAAAGGGGCAAAGGTAGCATCGTGCGCGGGATCTGCGCGACGCCTCAGGCGATCGCTCCGCATCTTTTTGGACAGGCGGAGCCGGGAGGTACCCGCAAGTGTGCTTTTGCACAACGATGTATCTTCTTGTATAGAATATGCCTTCGAGATACTTATATTGTACTCAAGTAGAGTACACGTCAGCGTGATCGATCCGCTGATATGCGCTCGCTCACTCTCCCGCCTCAACAGCGGCGCCGCGCAGCCCTCGTTGCGCCTGGTGCATGGATGTTCGGGTCAGCCGCTGCAACATCAACCGGGGAGTCCGGGCAGAGCACGCAACAACCGGCGCGACATGCGGCCGCCGGCGCATCGATGCGGCTTCCACGATCCCTGTACCGTCGTGGAAACGCTGCATCGACTGCTCATCCGTGTTGCGCGCCCCGCCGTTCAACGGATTCCCGCAACTCGTAAGAGGTTGGACAATGAACGACCGACTGCACTCCAATCGATGGGCTGCCGTCCGATTCTGCCTCCTTCTCGTCTGCGGCATCGTGGCATCGATGCACGGCTACGCGCAGACTGAAGAAGCACATCCCGAGCTTGTCGTGACGCTCGAGGACGGCAGCAACTACATGCGCATCAACGCGCGTCGCGACACCATCCCGGCGGAGTGGTTCTGCGCCGGATACGATTTCCAGATGTTCACCGACACGACGTGTGTCACCGAGTACACCTTCACCGGGTGCAAGCGAAACGGCGTGCGTGTGCCGCTGGAACACTGGAAGAACGGGCGGGCGGTGAACTTCGCCGCCGAACTCCTCGCCTACAACAGCCGCTCGGCCGAGATGACGCTGAACGGCGGCGACACGCTCAGCTTCTATCGGGAGCTGTCGTGGATGGACCCTCGATTCAATCGCCAGTTGCTCAATAACTACCGCTCGAACGACACGCTCACGTACGTGGTCGAGTTGGTCAACAGCGCCGACGACACGCGCCTGGCCCTGCTCGACAGCATCGGGATCATGCCGTGCCCGACGCTCGGCACGCCGACGATCCACGGCACGCGCCCGATCATGGCGCACGTCTTCTGGATCGCACCGTCGGCGTATTCGGGCGTCAAGGCGTTCATCCGCGTGCGGCCGATCGCGATGGGAACGGGGGACTACTTCTTCACGCGCAAGGAGGTGATGTCCGTCGGGCTGTGGCGGCGGTTGCAGGATCCGTACTGGGCCAACTATCTCTCGCAATGGGGAGCGTACCAGAAGTCGATCCCATGGCGCTCCGGCACCATCGCCGCTGCGTCGGCCACCGCACGGCTCGCCGTGCGCCCCTCAGGCGCCGCGCGCGATGAGGTGACGATCGACTTCAACGCCGCCCCCAACGGTGGTCCGGTAACGGTGGTGATCTACGACATGAGCGGCAATGTGCTGTTCACGCCGTTCGCACGCACCGAATCCTCGGGGAACTACTCCGTGGTTCATCGCTTCAGCGCAAGCGGCGCCTATGTTGTGGCGCTGTTGCATGAGGGGAACGTTGTACGAACTGAAAAGATCACCATAACCCGATAACATCATGACGGCATTTGGATTGCGAGGAGGCTCCCTCGCGCTGACCCTCATTCTCTTGCTGCTCGGCTCCGTGTCGCTCAACGCACGCGGGCTCACCGCGCCACCTCCGCCGTTCACCGGCGGCAACGCCGGGGCATGGCTCGCCGGCGGATCGCTGTTCGACCCCTCGAACCCGCTCGGCCCGGACTTCTTCATCCCGACGGGATTCGGCGGAGGCGGAAGCATCGGCGGATTCGAGTGGGGCGGAACCGGTGGGAGCGGTGGAACGAACAACAACCGCGGAGGTCTCGGCTGCCCCGGCACCTGCCTGAAGGAGTCGTGGACCGGACCGTGCAAGTACCTCTGCGAATGCTACTGGCCCACCCCCGACCCTCGGGATAAGTGGCCGAAGTCCGGCACCACCGTCACCGGCCGCTGCGAGCGCACCGGCGACGGCGAGCTCGGGTGCGTGGACGAGGGGACGACCTGCACGGTGGTGATTCCATAGCGACGCCCGACAAGCCCGGCCCGGACATTTGTGTCCGGGCCGGGCCGTTTTGTGCGGGTGTGAAACGGCGGCGTCCGGACCCCGGCACACTTCACTGCACCAGCCTGAAACCCGTACCGGGCAAGGCCTGCACGCCATTTCGGCGGATATCACCCAGGCAAAAGACAGTTGAGATGGCTCGTCAAGAAACGTATGTTTAGGACGTCCGTCAGCACCACTTTTTTGTTGTTCAAAGCATTGGAGATTGAGTCATGGTCAAACGATTGCGGTGCACGATGTCGATTGGATTGTGGGCCGTCTTTTTCGTTCTCGGCTCGCTCGGCGGCTCGTCCACCGCCACGGCACAGCCTTCGGATAACCGACCGGAGATGTGGGTAACCCTGGAAGACGGCACCCGCATGTGGAGGATCACGGCAGGCGGTGACACCCTTGCACCGGAGTGGTTCTCGGCCGGATACGAACTGCGGATGTACACCGATTCCACCTGCCTCACCGAATACCAGTTCACCGGATGCAAGCGCAACGGCGTTCGGATCCCGCTCGCGCATTGGAAGATGAATCGGGCCGTCAACTACCACGCGGACATCCTCGCCTACAACAGCCGCACGGAGGCCATCACGCTGCACGAGGGGGACACGCTGAGCTTCTACCGCGAGCTGTCGTGGAAGGATCCGCGCTTCAACCGCCAGGCGCTCAACAACTACCGCTCGCACGACACGCTTACGTTCGCCGTCGAGCTGGCGGGCGTCGCCGACAGCAGCCGCGTTGCCCTCCTGGACAGCATCGGCATCATGGCGTGCGAACAGACCTGCGCGCCGACGATTCACGGGTCGCGCCCGATCATGGCGCAGGTCTTCTGGGTCGTCCCGGAGTCGCTGGCCGGGGCCTCGGCGTTCATCCGCGTCCGCCCGCAGGCGATGGGCAGCGGCGAGTATTTCTTCACGCGAAAGGAAGAATTGACCGTATCGCTATGGCGGCAACTGCTCGACCCGTACTGGACCACGTACCTTTCGCAGTGGCAGGCGTTCCAGAAGTCGATCCCGCTCGGGACCGGCGCCGTCGAGCGGTCGGCGGATGTGAAGCTCGTGGTGCGCGCGTCGACGGCGGACCGCGGCGCCGTCTCGATCGACTTCGACGGGGCACCGGACGGCGGGGCCGTCTCGCTGATGATCTTCGACCTGAACGGCAACCAGGTCTACACCCCCTTCGCGCGGACGGAATCATCGGGGAACTATTCGGTCGCCCATCGTTTCGCCGAGAGCGGCGCCTATGTTGTCGCGCTCGCGTATGGCGGCGCCGTCGTTCGAACCGAAAAGATCACCATAACGAGATAGCCGGAAAATTGCTTCGGAGTCCCACGGATTTCTCCGAACAAAGCGGCCCGGACATTCATGCCCGGGCCGGTTTGTTTTTCTTTCGGTGGGGAACCCGCACTCACGCCGGATGCACCGTGTGCTCGAAGTGAAT
>CAZJYH010000409.1:0-4967 GCA_964549365.1 uncultured Alphaproteobacteria bacterium | reverse complement strand
AGCGCGCACTTCCACGTCATCATCGCCGCGAGCGCCTTGCAGTCGTCGAGCGTGACGTCCTGGTGATAGCGGATGCCTCCCTTGAACGGCCCGATGATGTTCGAGTGCTGCACGCGGTAGCCCTTGAAGAGGCGCACGCTGCCGTCGTCCAACGTGGAGAAGGGGATGGAGATCAAGGCGAACACGGTGCAGACGCCGCGGTTCGACTCGACGGAACTCGACCGCGAGCGCGAGGTGGTGCTGGGCGAGTTCGATCGCCACGAGTCGGCGCCGTTCTTTCCGTTCAGCCGTGCGATGGACTCCGTGTTGTGGGGAGAGAACGTGGTGCGCAAGCAGCCGATCGGGCAGCGGCCGGTGATCAAGACCGCAACGCCGGAGAAGATGCGCACCATTCAGAAGCGGTTCTACATCCCCAACAACTCGCTGCTGATCATCGGCGGCGACGTGGACTCGGCCGCGATTCGACCGCTGGTGGAGAAATATTTCTCGGATTGGAAGCGCGGCCCGGACCCCTTCGCCACCAATCCGCCGCCGATGGCGAAACCGCTCACCGAGAAGAAGCTCGTCACGGTCCCGATCCCCGGCGTCGACGTCTCGCAGATTGAGTTCCAGTGGCACGGTCCGTCGGTCGGCATCGACAACGCGGCCACGTACGCGGCCGACGTCTTCATCTTCATCCTGTCGCAGCCGCAGTCACGCTTCCAGCGGCGTCTCGTCGAAAGCGGCATCACGCAGGGGGCCGGCATCAACTACTACACGCAGCGGTACGTTGGGCCGATCGTCGCACAGGTCGCGACCAAGCCGGAGAACACGATGCAGGGGTTGCGGGCCTTGTGGGACGAGATCCAGGCGTTCGACTCGCCCGACTACTTCACCGACGAGGAGCTCGCCACCGCGAAGGCGATCCTTCGCATGCGTGCGCTGTACGAGAGCGAGGAGACGAGCGAGTGGGTGCATACGCCGTCGTTCTGGTGGAGCACGACGGGGCTCGACTACTACATCGGCTACATCGACAACCTCGCAAAGGTCACGCGCGAGGACATCCAGAATTATGTGCGCAAGTACATCAAGGGGAAGAACTACGTGCTCGGTATCGGAACCAACCCGCAGACGCTGTCGCAGTTGAGCGTGAAGCCGGCGGAGGTGCTGCGATGATCAACATCCAAATGTTTCGATCGAGCGCGGTCTTCCTCGGTCTTGCGCTTGCGGCCCTCATGCTTTCGGCGCCGGCAGCGGCGTTCGCCGAGGGTGGGATGGATATGCCCACCAATGTGAAGGAGTTCGACGTTGCCGGCATCCACGTCATCATGCGACCGAGCGGGCCGGCCAATCACGTGATCGTGGCGAAGATCTTCGTGCGCGGCGGCACCAGTGCGCTGCCGACGACCGTCTCCCCGGCCGTCGAGGGGCTTGCCATGGAGGTGGCCGCCCTCAGCGGCCCGCAGGGGAGCGATCGCGCGGCGTACCAGCGCGAGCTGCAGCGGATGGTCACATCCATCGGTCCGGCCACCGGCCGCGACTTTTCGACGTTCACCCTCCGCACGATCGACGAGACGTTCGACCGTGCGTGGGATCTGTTCACCGGCGTGATCATGCGCCCGGCATTCGATCCCGTTGAGCTCCGCAACGCGAAGGAGCGCGACATCACCGAGCTGCGCAACCGGTTTGTGAACCCGGAGTCGTACGCGAACTATCTCGCCGACAGCGCCTTCTTCTACGGTCATCCGTACGGACGTTTCGCGAAGGAGAGCGATATCCCGTCGATCGATTCCACGGTGCTGGCAACGCATTTCCGCCGCATGTTCGTAAAGGCCCGCTTGCTTCTGGTTGTGGTGGGGAACGTGGACTCGGCGTTGATCCGTGCCAAGATCATGGCGTCGCTGGCGAAGCTCCCGCAGGGAACGTACTTCGAGCCGATCATCCCCGTGCCGGTCAATGCAAAGCGGCCGGCCTTGATCGTGCGGCCTCCGTACGGCGGCGGGCGCGCGGTCACGAACTACATCGAGGCGCGGTTCCTTGCGCCGAACCGGACCGATTCGCTCTACTACCCGATGATGCGTCTGGTCAGCTTCGTTTCCGGCTCACTCTTCCGCGAGGTGCGCGTTGAGCGTAATCTCAGCTACGCTCCCGATGCCGACGTGGAGTTCGCGAGCCGATCGTACGGATCGGTCTCGATCTCCACAACCCTTCCGGATTCCGCGTGGCGCGTGGCACGCAACGAGGTGTTGGACTTTTTCCGCGACTACGTCATCGGCGATCAGTACGTGAAGGGGGGAACGAACAGTTGGATCACCAGCACGTACATGCGCGAGCAGACCAACGAGTCGCAGGCCAACGAGCTGGGGCGGGCGAAGTTCTACACCGGCCAATGGCAGAACGCGTTCAAGACGGTGCAGGGGATCAGCTCCATCACGCCGGAGCAGATGAACATGGCCGCGCAACGGTATCTGCGGAACTTCACGATCGTGGTGATCGGCGATCCCTCGGCCGTCACGGCAAGCGTGTTCCTGCCGGACGCGAAGAAGAAGAAGGAGGAAGGGGCCGACAGCATGCGGTGATCCATTGCTGCAAGCCGGCGGTCACACCGCAAGCCGGCACAGTATTGTACGACATGGCGGGCCTGAATCAACGTTCAGGCCCGCCATGAACCGAGAGTATCCAGCGACATGCGGAAGCGGCTCCCGGAGCGGCGCCGCCGTATCGACTCACCGCCGACCGTTCACGAACTTCTTCCGCCGGTTCCGGATGTAGTCCACGAACACCGTCTCCCCGAGATTGTTCAGCCCGGAGTAGTAGGCGCGGCCGTGGCTTGCGCGCGTCAGCTCCTCGACGAAGTTCACGAGATAGGGATCGTCGGTGACCATGAACGTGGTGACGGTGATCCCCTCGCGACGACATGCCACCGCCTCATCGAGCGTCTTGTTGACGATCTTCGGATCGAGCCCGAACGAGTTCTTGTACAGCCGCCCGTTCGGTTCGAAGATGGCCGAGGGCTTGCCGTCGGTGATCATGAAGATCTGCTTGTTCGCGCCCCCCTTGCGCTTCAACAACTGGCGCGCCAGTTGAAGGCCCGCGCGCGTGTTGGTGTGGAACGGGCCCACCGACACGAACGGCAGCTCGTGGATGCTCACCTCGCGCGCCTCGTCGCCGAAGAGCAGCACGTGCAGGCGGTCCTTCGGGTAGCGCGTCGTGATCAGCTCGGAGAGCGCCAGGGCCACCTGCTTGGCGGGCGTGATGCGGTCCTCACCGTAGAGGATCATCGAGTGCGAGATGTCGAGCATGAGAACCGTGGCGACATTTGTCGTATGCTCGGTCTCGTGCACGCGGATGTCCTCCTCCTCCAGCGAGAAACGATCGAGGTCGCTCTCGCGCCTGAGCGCGTTCGAGAGCGTGCTGGTGGCATCGATGTTGGAGGATTGATCGCCGAACTCGTATTCCCGCAAGTCGCCGGTGCGCTCCACTCCGCTGCCGGTGTGCGGCGTCTCGTGCTGGCCCGTGCCGGACTTCTTCAGCGTCGTGAAGATCTCCCGCAGCGCGTCCTGCCGAATGCGCTGCGCCCCGCGCGCGGTCAGATCGAAGCCGTCGCCGCCGCCGTCTTCATTCTCGCGAATCAGCCCGGCACGTTTCAACGCTTCGATGAACTGCTCCATCGTCATGTCACCGAGGATGCCGTGCCGCTCATCGAGGCGGCTCATCCAGTCGAGCGCTTCGTCGACATCGCCGGATGTCTTGGTCAGCAGGTAGCTGAACAGCCGGAACAGTTGCTCCAGGCGCTCCTCGCGTGACAGCTGTTCGTCGTTCCACTCGGAATAGCGGATGATCATGATGATACCGTGTGATTGTCGGCAGAATGTGCGCAGCAAGATACGCGCAGCGTGGGACGGTATTGTGACGGTGGATCGGGGCGCGGCACAAATTCAACACGAGCAGCCGGCGGACAACCGCGGTGTCGGTGCCGTCCAAACGCCGTCAGAACGAATACGCCCCGCATGCGGTTGGGCAGCGGGGCGTATCGACGACCTGCGGAGCGGATGTCACTCGTGGTAGATCGCCAGCGCATAATGCGCGGCGCTGTACCCCTCGCTGTACTTGTGGGCCTTGATCACGAACTTGTAGACGCTCGTCGAGCTCGGCTTGATCGTCACCAACGGCGTTGCGTCGTCGGTGTCATCCTTCTTCACCTGCACCCACTCGCCGTCAACCTCCTTGAAGACATAGATGTCGAGATCCTCGACACGATCGTCGGCAACCGCCACGGCGCCGTACGTCCACTGATCGTACAACGTGCGGATGGTGGCCTTTTCGTCGGTGACGATATCCATCTCCAGTCGCACGACCTCATAGCTCTTCTTCTCCAACAGCTCCACCACCGCGTTGGCGCGTGAGATGATCGGCTGCATCGAGGTGCCGTCATCACGCTGAGCGGATGCAGCAAGGCTGGCCGCAATGAACAGGAACAGGCAGACCGAAACATGCTTCATTGTGAGCTCCGGAATGGGTAGGTACATGAGACCGCGAATGCGGTTCGGCGGCGAAGTATACGCAATCGGCGGGACGCGGCACAAATCCGGTGCGCCGACGAGCCGGTCGGCCGTTGGACAGGTCGCACCCGGTCCTGTTTCCATGACGAGCCGGGCGCCGAAGAACGGAACACGCCGGATCGCGCGCGCGATCCGGCGTGTCTCGAATTCTTGACGTGGCGTCTCCAGGCAATCGTGCTGTCCCGACACGACAGCGCGGAGCGCGTCACGCGATCAGCACGGGCGCATGTACACGATGATGCATCCGGCGGCATCAACGCCGATGCGCAGCGTGAAGCAGCATCCGTTCACTTTGAAGTTCGCCGGGAAATTGAACCATGCGGTCGTGATGCCGCCGTCGAGCGAAGCCCAGGCGAACAGAGCCGGCGGCGGCGGGCACGGCACGCCCGTGATGTTGTGCACGGTTACGCCGTTGCCGAAGATCGC
>CAZJYH010000408.1:0-4974 GCA_964549365.1 uncultured Alphaproteobacteria bacterium | reverse complement strand
TCCGGAATTTCGCGCCGCCCATGTATATATTGGTCGTTCCGGACTTGTCGGTCCAATATTCGGCAAAAACGAAACCATCATTGCCGATCGAACAGATCGTTGCACCCCACTCGATAAAAACCCGGGAAATACATGATCGCGGTCATCGCCGACGCCGCGCATATGGGCGATCTTTGCAGCGTACTTCACGCACAGGAATTCGCCCCGCGGCCGAAGTCGGGATACAGAATCCCGGCGACACGCATCCTTGTCGGCATCGGCCGACACCCACGGATGCGCACCGGCACTACGGTTCGCTCATCGACATTGCGACCGACCAATTAAACGCAGAGACAGGTGTGGAAGCACCGTGCGCAAAATGGCCGAAGCACTCTATCGGCAAGGGCACATGCTTGCACTTGTTTATTCGATAAAGCGATTGCCGATATATGTCGGCAACGTAGAGGGAATCATACACATACTTCCGAGGAGTGGAACTTATGAAGAGCAAGTTAATTGCGCTCACACTGGCAGGAATGACGTTCGCCGTAGTCTCGGCGAGCGCACAGATGGAACCGGCAGTCAGCTGCACGGCCCCCGCAACCGGTACCGTCGTGGTGCCGTTGATGTGTGACGCCGCTCGCGGCATGAACCTGGGGAACAACCTGCGCCGCGGCGTGATCACCGTTGTCGACGGTACCGCCGGAACGCAGACGGCCGGGTTCAAGATCATCGGCGACGACGAGGATCTGGTGAAGATCAACGGCGCAACCGCGGCGTTGGCGTTCCAGACCTCCCCGAACCAGCCCGGCCACATCGTCTCGACCAGCCCCGGCCAGACGACGACCCTGGCACCGATTCCGGGCAGCTTCCAGTATTGGACCGGCACCGGTGCGGACATCAACACCGCGACGCAGACGGTCACGGGCCCGGGCCTGCCGAACGGCCTCGATTGGAATGAGTCACCGGGCAACGGCTCGCGCTTCTTCTACGTGGGCGCCTCGTTCCAGCCGGCAGCCGATCAGCAGCGCGGGCTGTATGTCGGTACCGTCACGCTCGACGTGATGTACTTCTAACAGTACACGACCCAGCAAATCCATCCGATGCGGGCGCGTGCCGAAGTCAATGCAGCGCGGCACGCGCCCGCAGATGGAACTCTCGCCCGTCCTGAATGTTTCGGGGCGAAATGCCCACGAAGATTCAATAACAGGACATTCACGCTATTCAATGGAGACAACAACATGACGAGCAAACTGCTTGTGCTCACTATGGTTGGGATGGCGCTCATCGTCGCCTCGGCAAACGCTCAGAACGGACCGTGCAATTACTGCCAGGACGAACCGTGCAGCACCTGTGTCACCACGGCAACCGGGACCGTGGTGGTGCCGTTGATGTGTGACGCCGCTCGCGGCATGAACCTGGGCAATAATCTGCGCCGCGGCGTGGTCACCGTGGTCGACGGTACCGCCGGTACGCAGACGGCCGGGTTCAAGATCATCGGCGACGACGAGGATCTGGTGAAGATCAACGGCGCAACCGCGGCGTTGGCGTTCCAGACCTCCCCGAACCAGCCCGGCCACATCGTCTCGACCAGCCCCGGCCAGACGACGACCCTGGCACCGATTCCGGGCAGCTTCCAGTATTGGACCGGCACCGGTGCGGACATCAACACCGCGACGCAGACGGTCACGGGCCCGGGCCTGCCGAACGGCCTCGATTGGAATGAATCGCCGGGCAACGGCTCGCGCTTCTTCTACGTGGGCGCCTCGTTCCAGCCGGCCGTCGACCAGCAGCGCGGGCTGTATGTCGGCACCGTCTCGCTCGACGTGATGTACTTCTGAGTTCATCAATGAACCCCCAGGCCCCGATTCCGATCGGGTGCACCCGACTCCACGCACGCGATCGGGGGCCCGACGGAAAAGGGGCATCGGCTGCACCTTCCCACAAAGAATCGAACACCAGCGGGAGCGTCCCCGGTGTTGTTGAACCTGTCAGCACATTTTCCCGCACATGCGAATCACACTTCCTCATCGATTTCCTACGGCGCTGCTCGTCATGATCGCCTTTATCGTCGGGAGCCCGGCATTCTCGCAGATCTCGATCTCGCCGAAGCGAATACTGCTCGGCTCGCGCGATCGCTCGAAGGAGATCATCGTCTCGAATTCCGGAACGCAGCCCTACGAATTCACCGCGAATATCGCGCTGATCCTGGTGCGCACCGATTCGCTGGGAAACGAGACCTACGATACGGTGGCAACGCCGCAGGAAGCGACACACTCATGCAAGGAATGGGTGCGGGTATTCCCGCGAAAATTCACGTTGGCACCGAATTCCACACGGACCATTCGCGTGCTGGCCACACCGCCGACCGGCCTCCCCGACGGCGAATTCGTGGCGCGACTCGTCCTTTCGTCGATGGAATCCCACTTCACACCGGTGAATCTGATCGACACGACGAAAATCGCGACCGAAGTACACTTCCGGCTCAACATGAACCTGCAGGTCGTGTATCGCAAGGGAAAGGTGGCGACGGGACTGGAAATGACGGACGTACGGGCGATACGGAACGACAGCGGCACATCCGTGATTGTCGATGTTCGCGCGCTCGGCAACGCATCGTACCGCGGCACGCTCTCAACCGTGGTGCTCGCGACCGATGGAACGCGGATCGACAGCACGGCTGTGCCGTTCGTCGTCGAGATCATCGGGCAGCGGCAGCGGCTGCGAATGCGGCCCATACCGGACGGAACGTACAAGATGGTGGTCGAGTCGCGGACGGAATTGCCGGGAAGCGCCATCGAACTGGTACTACCCGCGCCGACGGTGCGCAGGCGGT
Organism: uncultured Alphaproteobacteria bacterium; assembly: GCA_964549365.1. Classification (GTDB taxonomy): domain Bacteria; phylum Bacteroidota; class Ignavibacteria; order OLB7; family OLB7; genus JAFDZV01. The sequence continues at coordinate 2,159 of CAZJYH010000408.1, read as the reverse complement.
TCACGGTCGTCGTCACGGCCGCGCAAATTCATCTCACTCCACTTGATTCGTAAGGGATAATAATCATGGCACATCGGCTTTCGGGTACGCGCCCCTCGCGCCGTCGGTTGACGGCCATCCTCATCGCGGCGACGCTCGGCGGCCTGACGGCCGCTACGGGCACGGCATCGGCGCAAGGGCCTGCCGCGCAATTGACGTCCGTTCCACCGTTCGTTATCCTACAGAACGCGCTGAACCTGGGGACACTGTACCGCTCCACCGTGGTGCAGGTCGATTATCGCAGCGCCAACGCGGCGGTGTACATGGTGCGCGGCGTCGAAGGGCTCCCGGTTCGTTTATCCGTCGGGACGTTTTCCATGATCGGTCCGGAATTGGACGATCCGATCAAACTGACGACCACCAACACGCAGTGCGCCTTCAGCCTGGACGGCGGCGCAACGTGGTCGCTCTTCCATTCCGGAACGCTCCGGCAGGTCACGATCTTTCCCGACGTTCCGGGCGATCGAACGCAGTCGGACATTCTGGTGCGCGTGGGGGTCACGGCGGCCTGCGGCATCCTTCAGCGGCGCGGCGACTACAAGGGTGGCCTCACGCTGCAGGCCGAGTATCTCCCCGCCGACGCCTGGGGCCTGCGATATCAATGATCCGCGTAATGCTCATGATCGCTCTGGTCCTCGCGGTGACCCTTCCGCTGTGGAGCCAACCGGCCGAACGTGGGCATCATGTATCCGGTGGCCCGACGCTTGCGGTTCCGGCGAGAGCCCCACCCACGACGCCCGGCGGCGACACGCTTCGAACGAACATGTCCGGGGTCGGTGCTCCAAACACCGGCACTCTGACCACCGACGCCCCAAACATCGGTGTTCAGCGCGCGGGGGCTTCGGCTCCGGAGGGTTCCAAACCGGGCACACCCCCGGGCGCCCGTCCGCTGGAGGAGGGAATCATCCTCTTCAACGTGACGGGCGTGGCGACGCGTGAGCTGATCGTACAGTTCGCCGGCGACTCCCTGCTTCTGCCGTTCGACGAGCTGTGCGAGTTCCTGCAGATTCGGCATTCCGCGTCGGCCGCCGAGGACACGCTCACCGGCGAGCAGCCGGCCGGGATCCCGTTCACGCTGACCGGCTCGACGGCAACGTATCGGGGAGAGCGGCGCGAAATCTCACCGGATGCCCTGCGCATCGTCAACGGTCGCGCGTTCGTGAGCCTCGGATTGCTCGCCGATTGCTTCGGCGTCGGCATGGATTTCGACGTCGATCAAATGGCGGTCACCATGGAGCCCGCCGGCAGGATCCCGCTGGTCGGCGCATTCATGGGAAGCAGGCGGCGCGAGGCGCTCGGCTATTTGAATGAGGATAAAACCGGGTATCAATCGAAGCGGGAAATCCGCCGGGAGTTGCTGGGGAATCTGGCGATCGACTGGTCGGTCAACAACATCTGGCTGAATCACGGAGCCGGCACCACGTCGGGATTTTTCCGGCTGGGCGGCCCGTTGTTGTTCGGCGTCTTCTCGCTCGACGGCTCGGGCTCCTACGTCGCCGATAATCGGAGCCGGACCGGGTTCGCGATCAACGGATGGCGTTGGGCCTTCGCGCTCCCCTCCTTCCCGTTGTTGCGCCGCATCGCCGTATCGGAAGTCATCGCGGGCCCGGTTCATCGGTACGGGCTCGAGCTCTCGAACGCAGCGCTCGGAAGCCGCTATCGGTTCGGGACATACGCGGTCGACGGCTCCACCCGACCGCTCTGGACGGTGGAATTGTACGATCGCGACGAGCTTATCCAGGCAGCCCAGGCCGACAGCATCGGGGCGTATCGATTCGACGTGCCCATCGGATACGCGCCGCTCGGGCTGACCGTGGTGCAGATCGGCCCCTACGGCGAACGCATCGTGGACGCCTCGCGGGTCGAGGTGCACACAGCGCAGCTTCCGCCGGGGCTGGTGGAATATTACGCGCGGGCATCGGTGGAAGGCTTCGATCGCGGCGCCCCCATCGACGGCACCACGCGCATCCGGGCCGGCATCGCGAACTGGCTCACGCTCGGCGTGGATGCCGATCTGCTCCCCGGCCCGATCGCCGCGCTCAGTCTCGACAGCGTGGTGCCGACGTTCCTGGCGCAGACGTGGCTGGGCGGCTCGACACATCTCGGCGTCCGGTATACAC
>CAZJYH010000407.1:4196-4975 GCA_964549365.1 uncultured Alphaproteobacteria bacterium | reverse complement strand
GGCCGCGATCACCGCGAATTCGCCGACGCGGTCGCCGTCGGCGTTCGGCAGCGTGATCGGCATGTAGCTGCGGCCCCACAGGTTGACCGGCACGGCTGCGTATCCTCCGGTGGAGAGCACCCGCGAGTTGAGAACGAAGACCGACACCGGTGCGCGCGACGTGATATGGACCGAGGGCCCATCATCCTCGTACTGAACGCTCAACGACCGATCGATCGGGATGGTGGTCGCCTGTCCCGGCTGTGTAGCGAACGGCTTGACCTCGGTGCCCCCACCGGCCTTGCGGATCTCGATCGTGCCGATCGTCGGCACCTCGGAGCTGATCATCAATCCCATGAACCGATCGTTCGCGCCGCGCTTGTCCTCGTTCGGCATGAAGGCCACGAAGTATTCGGTGCCGCTCAACGAAGGGCCGGCCGGCTGCGTTCCGGACTGCGCGTGCGCCGCGTGCATGCACGCAACCAGGCAAAGAGTTGCCGCCGCAATCGATCGGACTATCCTGTGCAAGGCGTTCATCGCTCTCATCATCGGTATCCCGTTAAGCATTCGTGCATTCCGTCGATCCTCGTTGGAAGATCGTCCGCACGTTCCGTGTTAGTTCATATCGATCAGCGTCCAACGCGCGTTTTCAACGGCGCTGTTGGGGATTTGAAGCTGCTGGTTGTCGCGCTGCACCACATTGTGTCGTGCCTGTACCAGCCCGACGCCGCTCGCGAAATAGCAGATCCACGAGGCCTCGTCCTTCTTGAACACATCCAGCAAGGGGAGATACGTGATCT
>CAZJYH010000407.1:0-4186 GCA_964549365.1 uncultured Alphaproteobacteria bacterium | reverse complement strand
TCCAGCACATTCTCATAGGTCCTGCCGCCGATCGTGCGGTAGAGGAATCGTTCGGTGATCGTCGCGCGCCAGGAGGGGGATGTGCCCACGAAGGCCGCATCCCAAGACCGTCCCTTCTGCATGGGACCGACGATCGCATACGGCATCGAGAGCTTCCCCTGCATCGCCAACGTGTCGCCGACCACGAAGTAGTCGAAGTAGTCGGTGCTCTTCCTTCCGATGAGTCGGAGCGACGTGCGCGCCGGGGTATAGTTCGTATCGGTCATCGACACGACGTCGAACGTGTCGGTGACGGTGACGGTATCATTGTTCACCGTCTCGCGATGCACGAAGCTCACCGAGTCGCCGACGTGGGCGCCGGTCGAGAACTGCCGGACGTCCTGCCATTGCGTTTCGTCCGGGCCGACGGCTCCGCACGACGCCATCGCGATGGCCGCCGCCAGCAGGGCGATGGCGATCGCCGCGTGAACCCGTGCGTGATATGTCCCGTTGATGCTCATCGATCCGTGTGTGCAGATGCGATCAGAAGTGGAAGAATGCGCCCAGGTTGCCGGCGAAGTTTGTTCCGTTCCCACGCGAGCGGAATCGGTCGAGCTTCACCGATGCGTCCTCGGTCGTCAGCCGCGACTTCAAGTCCGCTTCGTCGACGTTGTACCAGTACCGGCTGACCCCCAGCCCTCCCTGGATGCCGATCCGATCGGAGATGAAGTAGACAAGCCCCGCGCCGCCGCCGGTCTGCATCAGGTTGCCGAAGTTGCTGCCGATGCTCCCTTCCAGGCTCAGCGCTACCTTGGTGCCCAGCACCAGGCGATAGTTCATGAATGCTTCCATCAGGAACAGCTGCTGTGCGTTCAGCACAGGGGAGACGTCGCCGGTTGTGCTCTCGGGGGGAGGGGCGAGCATCTGGAAGTTCCCGAGCCCCAGTCGAGTTCCCACACCGACCGAACCGCCGGCCATACGATAGCTGACATCGACGTGCAGGTTCGAGTAGATCAGGCCGGATGCTGCGGTCCCTTCGCGGAGGAAGCCGACCGAGTGACCGTATCCAAGCTCCAACCCATCGCTCGTGAGCGCCGATACCGGGGCATCATCCTCGAGCGGAAGCGCGTTTCCGTTCGACGAGTTCGCCAGCAACTGCTGCGGGTCGATCCCCATCGGGGGGATCGAAGCGGCCGCGTCATTTGTGTTCTTCGCCTTGGCGTCCTCGCTCGGCGGCGGCGTCGCAGGCGCGTTCGTGTTGGCCGAGCCGTTGGCCTTCGGGCTTGTCTCGGTCGGTGCGCTCGGTGCCGTCCCGTTGTTCAAGGCGTTGCCGTCGCTCTGCTGCGTGCCGTTCGCCGGATCGATCGGGCGGTTCGTTCCGTCCGCCGGGGTCGAGCGCCCATCATTATCGTTCAAATCACGGGCGCCGTTGCGCGTCGCGCTCGGCCGTGTGCCGCCGTCGGCAGAGGTGAAGAGCTTCGGTGCGCGCGAGGCGGTCGCCGCCGAGATCGGTGTGGCTGCCGCCGGGCCTGCCGTCGGAGCGCTCGGCTGCGCGGCCGGTATCGGCACCACGACGAACGGCGCAAGCCGCTTGTCGGCGGCGCCCCCCGCTGCGGTGCTCGAAGAGCCGCCGGAGAAGATGTCCCCGAAACTGGTGGTGCCCAGGATGTAGCCCACGACGCCCGCGAGCACGAACATCACGACCTTCGGAGCCCACGCCGCGGCTGAGCTTGTGGCAGTCGTGGTGCCGGCCACGCCGAGGCCCGCGATCGTACCCCAGATGGCCATGTCTTCATCGGACGTGAGGCGGTTGTCGAAGCGGTCGGCCTGCATGGCGCCCTGCAGCGCGACATGTCGGCCGAAATCCGCGCGCCGCTCCGGGCTTACCGAGAGCGCGTGGAACAGCTCCGCGGCCTGCTCGTCGCCGAGCACGCCATCGAACAACTCCTGGATATCACTCGTAATCATCGTTTCAGGTCTCTATCGTACTTGGTATTGGGTACTGCTCTGTTGCGATACGTGCCTGCACAGTCTTGGTAGATGAGTGCTCTGCATCGTTCTCCGCCACGATCGCTCTCCGCCACACGTTCCCATCTCCGCTACGGCATTCAGGCGGTGCTCACGCCGGTGAGCTGCAACCGCCGGTTCTGAGTTTCCGGATGCGCGAAGACCTCTCGATATGAGAGGTTGGCCGCGTCAGTCGCGCAGGTCGTCCAGGCTCCAGGCCAGGCGCTCGCGGAGCATCTCGCGCGCCTTGAAGATTCGGAACTTCACGGTCGACATCGTCAACCCCGTGATGTCCACGATCTCCTGATATGACCGTCCCTCGTATTCGCGCATCACCACCGCCTCGCGGTAGATGTCGGGGAGTCGGGCGATCTCGCTTGCCAACCGGTCCTGCAGCGCCACATCCTGATCGGAGCTTGCGCTTTTGCCGTATGAGGCCGTTTCGTCGAAGCTGGTGTGATCCTTGGTGTCGCGCCGTGCATTGAGGCAGAGATTGCGCGCGATCGTGTGGATCCAGCCCGGGAAGTTCGTTCCCGGCTCGAAGCGTTCACGATTTGTGTGGACCCGAATGAAGACCTCTTGCAAGATGTCCTTCGCGGCATCGCGGTCGTTCATCATGCGGAGGCAATAGATGAACATCTGCGTCTTGTAGCGATCATACAGCGTCTTGAACGCCGTTTGGTCACCCTTGCGCACGTATCGCATCAGCTCATCGTCCGAAAGATCCTTCCTGTTCGATGGCCGCCGTATGAACACGTCCGTCAACGTCACGGGTGTACCAGATAGATTTGGATCGCTCTCGCTGTTTGCCCTCGTCCCGTTCCGGCGTGTGCGGCCGGCATCATGGTGCTGAGGGTACTCCTGCTGCTGAAGGAGACGAATTGCGCCGACACGCTAACACGCTACGGCTGCTTTTGTTAGTCCGCTAACGATTATTTTCACGGACCCGGGCCGTTGATGGCCGTCACGGGAGGAAAATGCCGAAAAGTATCGCACGAGACGCTGCCGATCATGTCCGGGCGCCGGAACGGCCGCCCTAATATTCAGGTGTAGTCCATGAGTCGTATTGTCTCCGATCGTCCCGCGCTCCACGTCCCGTTCGCGGTACAGGCGGGAGAGCGTGTGCAGCTGCCGGCCGAGGAGGAGCGGCACCTCCGGGCCCTGCGCTTGGCCACGGGCGATCCCGTGCTTCTGCTGGACGGAAACGGCGGTCGTGCCGACGCGGTGGTCGAGGCCGTGGACCGGCGCGAAGTCCGCGTTCGGATTGTTGGAACGGTATTGGAGGGGCCGGAGTGTGAAACGTATATTGTCGCCGCTATTGGGGCTCTTGCCGACCGATCGCGATTCGAATGGTTCGTTGAGAAGGCGACGGAGCTCGGTGTGCGCGAAATCATCCCGCTGGTAACACGGCGGGCCGAAGGACGCACGCACGTCGAGCGGGCGCGTCGGATCGCGGTCGCGGCGCTGAAACAATCCCAACGCTCGTATCTTCCCTCCATCAGTGAACCGGTGCCGCTTCACGAGATGATCGGTGGGCTTGGCCGGTTCGATCACGTCTATCTCTGCCACGAGTCCGCCCCGCGAACCGAGTCGTTGGCGCGTGCCCTGCTTGCTCGCCCAATGAGGCAGCGCATCGCGTTGCTTGTCGGATCCGAAGGAGGGTTCACCGAGGAAGAGGTTGCGCATGTGCGTGATGCCGGCGCGAGCATCGTCTCGCTCGGTGACGCGCGGCTGCGGGCCGAGACGGCAGCGATCGTTGCGGCGGCGCTTGTTGCGTCGCTGTCTGAGATTTCAAACGGATGAACGCGGGCGCCTTTGGGCCTCGGTTCGCCATGAAGGCCCGCGGGCCCGGACGGATGGTATATCCCGACATTCAAACCTGGATATCATGAGCACGGAGAACCTGATCGAAGTATCGAATCTGCAGAAGTTCTTCCCGATCAAGCGGGGGATTCTGTCGAAGGTCGTCGGACACGTCAAGGCTGTCAACGGCGTGAGCTTCGTCATCAAGAAGGGGGAGACGCTCGGGCTGGTGGGTGAGTCCGGGTGTGGGAAGACGACCGTCGGCCGATCGCTGCTCCGTCTGATCGAGCCGACCGGCGGCTCGGTGAAGTTCGAGGGGCGCGAGGTGACCACCATGGACACGACGGAGATGCGCACGCTGCGCCGCGAGATGCAGATCATCTTCCAGGATCCGTAC
>CAZJYH010000406.1:0-4976 GCA_964549365.1 uncultured Alphaproteobacteria bacterium | reverse complement strand
CGTCGTGTCACTCAAGTCGAAGCCACCCTCGCTCGTGATCGCAACCGTCGTTCGACGTCCCGGCGGGAGTACCGGGATGACGGCCTTTGCCGAGTCCAGTATGGTGGAGGTGTCGCTCTTGAACCTGATCAGTTGCGCTTGCACCGGCATGTTCCTGACGGTGTCCGTGCCGTGGTTCACGAACGTGCCCTTCACGTGGGCCTTTTCGTTGGCCGCGTAGATATTGCATACCCGCGAGCCGTTTCCGTTCGTATCGCCGCCGACGTCCACGATTACGGGCTTGATCCGGTATCCAACTGTGGGGAGGGCGTAGTGAAAGCTGTTGGAAGGGCCCCCGGACGGCATCGTGCTGATCAGTTCCGCCCAATTGCTGCCGGTCGTGCTATTCGTTGTACACGGGCCACAGCCGTTAGGTTCCGCCACGCAATGAATCGGTTGGCCGATATGCGCATCCAGGCTCTCCGTTTGATTGCCGATGATCAACGAGAGTTCCTCAGGGTCCTGTGTCCCGATGCAGGGATCGTTCTGACCGAGGTTCTTGATGCCGATCGCCGCGCCGCACTGTTGCGAAGGGCTTTTCGTGAGTTGAGTCGACGTCGTCGCGTAGAGATACTCGATGATGTTCGTTCCCTCGTATAGACGCATCTGGAAAACGATCGGGCCGAGCGCCCCCTGTTCGTACACATGCCATTCGACGATCAGCACCTTCGAGCCCATGGGATCCGTAGGTGGCAGATCTCGGATCTCGGCAAAGATTGCCCCGCCCGAGGCGGGCTCGAAGTTCCCCCAGAATGGCATGAGCAACGCGGTGCGCCACAGCGTGCCGGATGTGTACCGTGACAGGTCGTATGTTCCCAGCGGCATTGAGGCGGGAGGGGCGTTCAGAAATGTCGCGACACCGTTGACGCTCAGCCGGAGGGTGCAGCCCGAGTATGGTGCGCCGAGGAATCTGAAGGAAAAGGTTGTCGGGATGAGCAGCGAGAAATAGCCGTTGGTGTCGTCGATGACTGCTGACCGCGTTGGTGAATCGGCAATGCTATTGAACGCCGACTCGGACTTCTCCACCCACACATATCCGTTCCATTGGATAGCGCGCCCGTCGCCCGCAGCAGGCGCATGGGCGAGCACATACAGTATCAGCAGGGCGGCGAGCCGAACGAGCGTGCGTGTCGGGCATTTCATGGCAGTCGATCCTTGATTCACGTTCATGGGTTCCGGTGCCCTGCGAGCGTTGTGGAACCCCGGATGTTGGGCTTCCATGCGTCGGAACGGGGCACCCGTTCATGTGGTATCAAGGTATCCGGCCGCTGCCACAATCGGGGTGAAACGCTGCCACACTCCCGGCGCGGCGGAGATTTTTCTCCGGGTTGTGGCCGTTACGCCTCCTGTTCGCTGCGCATCCTGACCCTTTGCGCGTCGACACGGCTGCCGGCCCGCTCCAGCGCGGAGCGTAGCAGCTCGGCGATCTCCTCATCGTCCGGCATCCACTCGAACGCCTCTCGCAGCAGCTCGCCGGCGCTTTCATGATCGTCCTCGGTGAGCAGGGCGCGCGCGATGTCCACGGCCGACGTTCGCATGCGGTTCTCGAAGTCCTCGCGCAGCGCCTCGAAGAAGTCGTCGTACAGGCCGGGGAACGGTACTTCCCCGCGCGTGATGCGCAGCGCCCGAATGACGGCCGGGTAGGCGAGCATCAGCGCCCGCCGCCGCAACGCCGCCGCGGCTCGCCGCAACTGGGCATCGGCCTCCAATAGATCCACTGTCGCGATCTCCAGGTTCAGCTCGTGCGTCTCCTCGCCCGTAACGATCAAGTCTGGCCCTGTCGCCTCGCGCAGACGGACGGCCGCCATGTTCATCGTCTTGCGCGCAAGATCCAGGTCGAGCTCGCCGCCGGCCGCTAGCCGACAGAACTCGTTGTTGGTCAGAGGTTTGGCAACCATGCGTGCGGCCACAAGCAAACCGAGCATCGTCTTCAGGCGTGCGCCGCGGATCGGGCGAACTTCGCCGTCGGGTGTCGTGATCGCCATCGCCCCGATCATCGTCACGCGGTGGCGGCTATCGCCCGAAGCCGCCGCCTGGCCCGGGCCCTGCCGTATCAGCTCGCCGGCACGCGCGCGCCAGAAGAGCAAGTCGCGCTTTCCGAGACGGTGAGCAAACCGGCCGACAAGCGCCGAAAGATAGCCCCCCAACCCGCGCTCTGAGAGCCATTCGAGCGAACGAGCAAGCCCGTTGTTGAAGAGATCGCGGCCTCCGGCGCCGTGGATTTCAGAAACGTCGGCCAGTGCCAGGGCCGCGGTCTGCACGAGCACGTCGTCGGTGCGAAGGATCGGCATGGAGAATATCGATTCCAGATGAGCGCGGGCATCCCGCTCGCGCTCCGCGCCTCCGGTTGCGATCACGGCCGCCAGTTGCAGCAGAACCGTCTCCGCGGTGATAGTATCGTGACGCGAGGCATCGCCCGCATCGAGGGCGGAGACGGTCGGCAGCAGGCTTCCGTTCGCGAGTGCGAGCAGAATCGCCTCCGGCGGCCAGCGGTCCTCATCGCCCGATCCGAACCGGCGCAGCATCGCCCGCGTCCAATCCGGCTCGTTGCGGAGCAGGCCCACCTCGGCGAGATAGATCGCGCAGTAGCGGGTATCCTGTCCATTGCCGGCACCGGGTGCGGTCGTGCAAAGATCCCAGGCCTCCTGCTCGATCCGTCGCAGATCGTGGCCCAGCGCACCCAGCGCACACAGCCGTGTCAATGCGCACTGGAACGCCGTGCGAGTCAACCCTTGTCGGCGCGATCGTTCGATCCCATCCTCGCTTGCCCGAAGCGCGGCGGTCATTTGCCCGGTGCTCCCAAGAAACATCAGGCGGCGCACGAAGAGCTGGTCGTCCGTACGGTCGGCCTCCTCGAGAATCGTTTCGAGCAGTCGCTGCCTGCCGACGAACTCCTCCTCGCTGTTGAAGAGGATCAAAAATTGCGGCGCCACCTCCTGCAGTGCCATCGAGCGAAGCTCGGCCGGAAGGTCCTCCTCGGCGAGCATTGCGTTGACGGTGTTCTCCAGGCGCCGCAGCATCTCCACATCGGGAACGCGGGCGGCCATCTCCGCTGCGCTGCGCATGATCAGCATGTACGGACGTGTGCGGCGGAGTCTCGGATATGCCTCCACGAACGCCTCGATTCGGCCAAGCACGTCGTGCGAGCCGGCATAATCACGACCGGCAGCATGCGTATACTCCCAGCGGAGCACTCCCAGCCGCGCCTCCGCGTCGGCATCGCCGTCGATCGGCCCGTCCGTCAGGCCGAGCGCATCGCGTACCATCGCGGCGTATTCCGGAGTGTCGATGTAGCGCCGCATCAACGACAGGCGGCTCGTGATCAGTCGTGCCCGCGCATTGCGCAGGTCCCCCGGCGCCCAGGAATCCGCCGTCAGTCGCACGAACGCGTCGCACGCGGTCCAGACGTCGATCGCCTCGGCCCAGGTGGGGCCACGATCGAGATGGCGCGCCACCAGCAGGGCGCGGTCCAGCAGCCGTCGGAGCGTGTCGGGCGCGATTGCCCCGGCCGGCCGATGTGTGCCGAGCCGTTGAAACGGCCGTGTCGAGTAAAGCGGGGTGCCGTCGGCAATTGCCGTGATGGTCCGATCAGACAGAGGGTGGTGCGCCGAAGCGAGGTGTTGGTGCAGAAGCGAGTGCGTGAATGCCGTCAGCGGATATTCTCCGGCCCGTCCCGGCAACGGCGGCGGAGCCGCAGGTGCGGTCACGAGGATTCCTTTGAACATCAGCGCGTTGATCGCACGGTCGGCATCGGGGAGGAGCGCGCGCGCCGTCTCCATCGCGAAAACCTCGCCGATCGCGGCCAGCGTCTCCGCGTTGTGGCGCTCGTCATCGGCCAGTCCGGCAGTCATCCCCTCGGCGAGCAAATCGGTGCTGTGGCGCATCGCCTGTGCGAACGCGTCGAGTGTCGTCCCCGGGCGCCACGTATCGGTCAGGGAATCGTGCTGCAACGCGCCGGACTTGATCACCGACCGGAGCGCGGTGCGAAGAGCAAGGGGATTGCCGCCGGTGGCCCCGATCAGCGCCTCGGCGATGCCCGGTGAGGCGGTCGTGCCGAACAACTCCAGCCACAGGGCCTCCATCGCGCCGCGCTCCAGGCCGCTCAACTCCAGCACGTCAACCAGATGGCGCTCCAGCAGTCCGCGTGCATGCAACTCCACCGGACGTGCCGAGCAGACGACCGCCAGAGTCTCCTCCGCGATGGCGTCGAGCAGAGCGGCCAGTTCCGGTACGCCGTCGGCGGCGAGCAGGTGCAGATCCTCCAACATCAGCACAGTGGGTCGAAGTCGGGCCAGACGCCGGAGCCATGCGGCCACGGTGCCGGCCGAACCGCTCGGTTCACAGTTCAGCAATCGGCGGCAGCGCTCGTCATACCATAGCGCCTGCGCCACCAGCGGGACGATCGACGTACCGGACTCCGGGATCAACCTTGCGCGCACGACGGTGCCGCCGGCCCCCTCGATCATGGGAACGGCCTCGTCCAGCAACCGACTCTTGCCGAGACCGGTCTCGCCCGTCAGCAACATCATCCGCAGTTCCTGCGCCTCCAGCGCGTTCCGCCAGAATGTGACGAGCGTGCGCAACTCGTCCTCCCGCCCGGCGAGCGGCAGGATGCCGTGGTTGATGAAGTCGACAAGACGGTTCGTGCTGTTGGTCATAGGGTATCCGAGCCGGCGATCGTGACGCTCCGCGCATCGGCCCTGCCGCGCGGAGAAATCTGCCCTGAACAAGGCAACGAAGGGGAATGCGTGGAAATGGGATGTATCGCAATCGGGAGATTGCCAATCCGCCGTCGTTCGGCGAAATCGGGTCGCGAGACGTGTGGGCGTCGGCGCGACCACACAAATATAGGGATCGACCGGCCGGAACCGTACGAAGTGGTGGGTGCACTTTCCGCGAAAAACTTGCGCGCGGCAAAACTGTGGTATCGGTTCGGG
>CAZJYH010000405.1:0-4979 GCA_964549365.1 uncultured Alphaproteobacteria bacterium | reverse complement strand
CTACTATCGATGGACGCAGTGGATCTTCGTGCAGATCTACAACGCGTGGTACGATCGCCGCGTCGAGCGCGCACGCCCGATCGCCGAACTGATCGCCGAGTTCGAGGCGAGCGGGTGCGCTGCGATGAGCAAGCCGGCGTCGTACGACGGTCCGAGCTGGGGCTTCACGGCCGCCGACTGGAGCGCGATGAGCGCACTGGAGCGGCAGGAGGTGCTGCGCAACTTCCGGTTGGCGTACGAGGCCGTGACGCCCGTGAACTGGTGCGAGGGGCTCGGATCGGTGCTGGCGAACGAGGAGGTGGAGGAATGGGTGGAGAAGGGATATTCGGTGGAGCGCCGGCCGATGCGGCAGTGGATGATGCGCATCACGGCCTACTCCGATCGTCTGCTCGAAGGGCTGGACGCGGTGGAGTGGCCGCGCTCGACGCGCGAGCAGCAGCGCGAGTGGATCGGCAAGTCGCACGGCGCGGAGATCACCTTCGCAACCGAGTCCGGGCCCGCGCTGCGGGTGTTCACCACGCGCCCGGACACGTTGTTCGGCGTCACGTTCATGACGATCGCGCCGGAGCATCCGGCCGTCGACGCGATCACCACCGACGAGCAGCGCGAGAGCGTCGAGCGGTACCGCCGGGCCGCCGCGGCCAAGAGCGACCGCGATCGCCAGGCGGGGGCCGAGAAGACCGGCGTGTTCTCCGGCAGCTACGCGCTGCACCCGGCCACGGGCGAGCGCGTGCCGATCTGGGTGGCCGACTACGTGCTGGCCGAGTACGGCACCGGCGCGGTGATGGGCGTTCCCGCGCACGATGAGCGCGACTTCGCCTTCGCCGAGGCGTTCGGCGTGCCGATCCGTGCGGTGATAGCGCCGCCTGCCGATCACCCCGATCGCGACGCGGTGCTCGCCGGCGAGGCCGTCTATACCGATGCCGGCACGATGATCAACTCGAACGGCTTCGACGGCATGGCCTCCGAGGAGGCGAAGTGGAAGATCGTGGAGTCGCTCGGCGCCGACGTCGCGCGGCGCACGGTGCAGTTCAAGCTGCGTGACTGGCTCTTCTCGCGCCAGCGGTACTGGGGCGAACCGGTGCCGATCGTGAAGTACGAGAACGGCCTGGTGGAGCCGCTCGATCCGGGCGAGCTGCCGTTGATGCTGCCGGAGCTGGAGGAGTTCAAGCCGTCGGGCTCCACCGAGTCGCCGCTGGCGCTGGCGAGCGACTGGCTGCGCGTGGAGCATCCGACGCACGGTGTGGGGCGTCGCGAGACGAACACGATGCCGCAGTGGGCCGGCTCGTGCTGGTACTATCTGCGCTTCGTCGATCCGGACAACACCGAGCGTCTGATCGATCCGGAGCTGGAGAAGTACTGGCTGCCGGTGGATCTGTACGTGGGCGGCCAGGAGCATGCCGTGCTGCACCTGTTGTACGCGCGCGTCTGGCATATGGTGCTGCACGACCTCGGACATCTCTCCACCACCGAGCCGTTCCGGCGCCTGATCCATCAGGGGCTGATCCTCGGCGAGGACTCGCGGAAGATGTCGAAATCCTTCGGCAACGTGGTGAATCCGGATGTGGTGATCGCGGAGTTCGGCGCCGACTCGATGCGCCTGTTCGAGATGTTCATGGGGCCGCTGGAGATGACCAAGCCGTGGTCCACCAAGGGCGTCGAGGGGGTGAGCCGTTTCCTGAACCGTGCCTGGCGCATGATCGCGGGGGACGAGGATTCCAACGTTGTGGCGACGTTGGTCGATCGGGAGATGACGGCCGAGGAGGAGCGGGTGCTGCACGCCACGATCCGGAAGGTGACCGACGACATCGAGGGACTGCGCTTCAACACGGCGATCTCCGCGTTGATGGTCTTCGTCAACGAGTTCATCAACGTCCCCGAGAAGCCGGTGAAGGCGATGGAGGCCTTCGTGCTGCTGTTGTCGCCGTTCGCCCCGCACATCGCCGAGGAGCTGTGGAGCATCCTGGGGAAGGCGGGCACGCTGGCCTTCGAACCGTGGCCGACGTACGATCCGGCGAAGGCGTCGGCCGAGGATGTGGAGATCGTGCTGCAGGTCAACAGCAAGATCAAGGCAAAGGCACGCGTGGCGCTCGGCATGGAGACCGGCGCGCTGGAACGTCTGGCCCTGGAGCACGACGCGGTGCGCGAGCTGCTGGCGGGCAAGACGGTGCGGAAGGTGATCGTGGTGCAGGACAAGCTGGTGAATGTGATCGCGAACTGAGCGGAAAACCGGCATTCCATGCGGAACGAAGCGCGGATCATCTTCGTTCGTACTTTGTGCCGGGCCGGCGCTCGGGAGTGAATCTTTTGAGCGGTTCGTACGATATCCAAAAATTGCATGGGTGAACGGACGAACGCGCACCGTTATGCATCAGCCAGTTGTACCATACTAATAGTGCCCTCGCGTTATGGATGAATCAACATCGATCCGAAGAATCAAGGTTCGTTTCCCGAATATCAGCTCCAAGTCATGGGAGCATCCGGCCGATCGCGCGGCGCTGACGGCGCTGCGCAAGGTGCCCGGCCTCGACACGTTGCTGCAGAAGTTCGTGGGCATCACCACGGAGCGTTCGATCCGGCTGATCACGCTCGCCTCGTCGGTGCGCGTCAACAACAATCAGTTCGCGCGGCTGCACCGCCTGCATCTGGAAGCCTGTGACCTGCTCGATGTGAAGCAGGTGCCGGAGCTGTATGTATCGCAGAGTCCGTTCCTCAACGCCGGCGCCGTGGGCGTCGAGCGGCCGTTCATCGTGCTGAACTCCTCGCTGGTCGACGGCCTGTCCGACGAGGAGATCCTTGCGGTGATCGGTCACGAGCTGGGGCACTGCATGAGCGGCCACGTGCTCTACAAGACGTTGCTGCAATTGCTGTTGAAGTTCTCGCTGGCGGCGTTCAGCGTTCCGTTGGCGGGCGTGTCGTTGCTGGCGCTGATCATCGCGCTGAAGGAGTGGGATCGCAAGAGCGAGCTGAGCGCCGACCGCGCCGGGCTTCTCGTGACGCAGGACCCGCAGGCCTACTACACCACGATGATGAAGCTGGCCGGCGGCCCGCGCACCTCCGAGATGGACATCAACGAGTTCTTCCTGCAGGCCGCCGAGTACGAACAGGGGGGGAGCATCGTCGACAGCGTCCACAAGCTGCTCAACCTGATGGGCCAGAGTCATCCGTTCCCCGTGCTTCGGCTTACCGAGCTGAAGACCTGGGTGGACGGCGGCGCCTATGGGAAGATCCTCGCGGGCGAGTACCTGAGCCGTGAGAGCGACAGCGAGGACGACGTCATCCGCAACATGCGCGACGCCGCCAACCGCTACAAGGAGGACTTCGACAACTCGAAGGATCCGCTGGCCGATACGCTGCGCAACGCGATGGAGACCGCCGAGACCGTGCGCACCAAGGCCAAGGAAGCGTTCAACTCCTTCTTCAACGGCGCGAAGTAACCCTCATCGATCGAGATCGTGTGAACGCCCGCGGCGATTGTCGCGGGCGTTCGTCGTTCGAAGGACGTCGCGGTGTCCGACTTCATGAGGACGCATGCATCCGGTCGGCAGGTGCCGACGTGATCGCCGGCCCGTCCGATCTCCGACGTCGAGCCCCCGAACATGGCCGCTGTGGCGATTTTTTTATCTTGGGCGATGTCCAACCTGCGATCCCTCTTTCTGCTCCGACCCGATGTCGCCTTCCTCAATCATGGTTCGTTCGGCGCCACGCCGCGCCCTGTGTTCGAGGAATATCAACGATTCCAGGCCGAACTCGAGGCCGAGCCCGTGGAGTTCATCGCGCGGCGCGGACCCGCGTTGATGCACGATGCACGAAGCGTGGCGGCCGCCTACCTCGGATGTGATCCGTTGGACATGGTGTTCGTCACCAACGCAACGATCGGCGTGAACATCGTGGCGCGTTCACTCGCGCTGGGGCCGGGGGACGAAGTGCTCGGCACCGATCAGGAGTACGGCGCCTGCGATCGCGCGCTCACCTTCCTGAGCCGCAAGGCGGGCTTCACGTATCGATTGGCACAGCTCCCGGTGCCGCCGACCACGCCGGAGGAGTTGACGGAGCATTTCATGGCGCAGGTGACGCCGGCCACGCGCGCGATCCTCATCAGCCATATCGCCGCGCCGACGGCATTGACGTTCCCTGTACGCCGGATCTGCGCGCTTGCCCGGGAGCGCGGCATCATCACGCTGGTCGACGGCGCGCACGTGCCGGGACAGCTTCCGCTGAACCTCACCGACGTGGGGGCCGATTTCTATACCGGCAACCTTCACAAGTGGTTGTGCGCGCCGAAGGGACCGGCGTTTCTGTACGCGCGCCGCGAGATGCAGCCGTTGCTCGAACCGTTGGTGGTCAGTTGGGGGTACGAGGCGGTGGCGCCCGGTCCTTCGCGCTTCGTGGATCATCATGAGATGTGGGGGACGCGCGACCTCGCGCCGTTTCTCGCGGTGCCGGCCGCGATCCGCTTCCAACAGGAGCATGACTGGGACGCCGTGCGCGAGGAGTGCCATCGGCTGCTGCTGAGCGTTCGCCCGGAGATCGCCGATGCGCTGGGCGGTCCGCCGGTGGCGCCCGAGAGCGGAGGCTGGTTCCGCCAGATGAGCGCGTTCAGAATACCGGCCGGTGTCGACGGGTTCGAGCTCGGCCGGCGTCTGTTCGATGAGCATCTCGTCGAGATCCCCGTCTTCCAGTGGATGGATTCCCAACTGCTCCGCATCTCGATACAGGGCTACAACACCCGGCAGGATGTGGATCGCCTGCTGTCGGGCCTTCGTGCAATTCTGGGGGGGTAGCCCCGATTCTCTCGTCCTGCACTCGGCGTGTCGGCCGTGAGCGTGGAACGCGCCCGCGTGGCGTTTCCGGAGCCTCTCCTCTGTCCGGATGTGTCCGGTCCGTGGCCGGATTGTGCCGTGATCGCCTGAGGCCATTGCGGTTCGTGCGCTGAGCCGTACCTTTCATCACACGCACTCTCTCTCCTCTCTCTATCC
>CAZJYH010000404.1:0-4995 GCA_964549365.1 uncultured Alphaproteobacteria bacterium | reverse complement strand
CGCGATCGGCCCATCGATGCGGATGCACACGAGGTCGCCTATCTCCTGGTGACGCTGCTGGTGGAGCGCCGCGCGGCGTGGCTGTACCCGCTCTATCAGCGCCTTGTCGACTCGGCCGGCATGCGCATCTCCGTGCGGGCGATCATCGGCGAGGAGGATCGCCATCTCGCCGACGTGGAGGCGGGCCTGGCGCGGCAGGGGATCGCGGTGGAGGAGGGGGCGCTGGGCCTTCTCGACTTCGAGTCCGGCGCATTCGCACGGCTTGCCGACGCGCTCTATCGGCGCACCGAGGCGGGATAACAGGCGCAGGCAATTGCTCCGATTTGCGGCGGCGCTGGTGCTGGTCCGCGTTTTCTACTACATTGGGCCCCTTACACGTACCAACAGAGATTCAACGCCATGGCAGGCAACGACACACAGACCGTATCGCTCGAGACCATCGTATCGCTGGCGAAGCGTCGAGGCTTCATCTTTCAGTCGTCCGAGATCTACGGCGGTCTGAACGGATGCTGGGATTACGGCCCGCTCGGCGTGGAGCTGCTGCGCAACATCAAGGAGACCTGGTGGCAGGCGATGACCTATCGCGACGACGTGGAGGGGATCGACGCCGCCATCCTGATGCACCCGCGCGTGTGGGAGGCCTCCGGCCACATCCAGAATTTCTCCGATCCACTCATCGACAACAAGACGAGCAAGGCGCGCCATCGCGCCGATCATCTGATCGAGGCGGAGATCGAGAAGCTGCGCAAGAAGGGGCGCACCGACAAGGCCGCCGAGCTGGAGGCCAAGCTGAACAAGGCCGTCGAGCCGAGCCAGCTGTATGATCTGATCATGGAGCACGAGATCAAGGATCCCGTCAGCGGCACCATGGACTGGACCGAGGTGCGCCACTTCAACCTCCTGGTCAAGACGTTCATCGGCCCGCTGGAGGAGAGCTCGGCCGCCGTCTATCTGCGCCCCGAGACGGCGCAGGGGATCTTCGTGAACTACGACAACGTGCGCCAGGCCACGCGGCAGAAGATCCCGTTCGGCATCGCGCAGATCGGGAAGTCCTTCCGCAACGAGATCAACACCAAGTACTTCCTGTTCCGCACGCGCGAGTTCGAGCAGTTGGAGATGCAGTTCTTCGTCAGGCCGGACGAGGCCGATCGCTGGTTCGAGTACTGGGTTGCCGAGCGTTGGCGCTGGTTCGAGAATCTCGGCATGAACATGGACCGCCTGCGGATGAAGCCGCACGAGAAGCTTGCGCACTACGCCCGCGCCGCGCAGGACATCGAGTACCTGTTCCCGTTCGGGTGGGGCGAGCTGGAGGGGATTCACAACCGGGCCGACTGGGACCTCAGCCGGCACAGCGAGTTCTCCGGGAAGAAGCTCGAGTACTACGACGACCAGAGCAAGGAGCGCTTCACGCCGTTCGTGATCGAGACCGCCGTGGGCGCATCGCGCTCCACGATGGCGTTCCTGGTGGATGCCTATCGCGAGGAGGAGGTGAACGGGGAGAAGCGCACCGTGCTGCACTTCCATCCGAGGTTGGCCCCCTACAAGCTGGCGGTGCTGCCGCTCGTGAACAAGGACGGCATGCCGGAGTTCGCGACGCGCCTGTATCACGACGTGCAGCGCCACTTCAAGACCTTCTACGACGACTCCGGCGCCGTTGGCCGCCGCTATCGCCGGCAGGACGAGGCAGGCACACCCTTCTGCGCCACCGTCGACGGCCAGACACTCGAGGACGGCACCGTGACCGTGCGCGATCGCGACACCATGGTGCAGGACCGCATCCCCGCCGATTCGCTGCGGGCCTACGTTGCCGAGCGTCTGATGCGATAGCCGACACGGTCTGACGCGGAGCTTGGACGTAGACGTTCGCCGCGATCACTCGAGCGAACGATCACAAGAGAGCGCATCCAGCGATGGGTGCGCTCGTCGTTGGTGGGTATCCCGGGCCTGGCCGGCCTTGCCGAACAGCGGGGGTGTGAGTATCGACGCCGCGCGTGTCCGGTTCGTGATGCCGGAGGTGTGGGCTCTCTTGAAGGGTGGGAACGGGGCGTTCGAAGCGGTTCGATCGGATTCGCTGCCGATGCGCGACCGCCGCGCATCGGGCGTGCCGGCCAAAATGGGCCGAAAGCGGCGAATTATACGTTCGTATCGAACATTCACGGCAACAAAGACGATCGGACACCCTGAAAGTTCGCGCACCATTGTGTGTTTGGTTACACGAATGGCGAAGATTCTCTACCTTTGGCGGCAAACCATGGATCGTCGCGGGGATTCCTCACCTCCCCAAACCGCGAAGAGCTGATAGTCTGCATGCCCAGACAGAACTATCCAGACAGAGGAGCCATATGCCACGGAAGAGAGAGGGACGCGTATCGGAGCGCCTGGAGGACTTGTTTGAGTTGGAATCCCAATTCCGTGGGCGCCCCGAGGGAGCCCGAATAACCGCGATGCGCCTCCTTCGTGAGAACCCAATGCTCAGCACTCTCGAAGTTGCCGAGCGTGTTGGGTATTCAGTCGCAACGGTTAAACGATGGTGGCGTTTATACCGAGAACATGGTCTCGATGCTGTTGTACGTGTGTCTGTGCTTACACGCAAAGCACGGAATGCCAATGCCGGCTTGCAGCTGCTGCGCGAACGGCTTGCAGCGGGTGAGTTCGATGCTTTGGATGATGTGCGAAATTGGTTGGCTACATATCCTGAATCATCCACGGAGGCTGCTCCAACATATAGCGGAAAGGTGAAGTTGGCCCGGGGGACTGCATTGGCAGTTGATTCTAGTGTCCGGTCGGACGGCCCGACGGTTGGCGATGGGAGCGTATCCGCGGGTCGACTCTTGCTTTTCCTTCAATCACTTTCGATCAGCCCGTCCGTCACAGAATGGAGTGATGCATTTAGGCGCGCGCTGTTGCACTTCCTTGGTGACGTTGATCATATTAGTATTAGCATTAACCTCCATTGTGATGTTGTCAACCCGGAGCAGTATCACCCGGAAGTCGCGATTTCACAAAGTACTACGACCGGAGTGCGCGTTGTAAACCAGCTGACAATCAATAATCCAACTTGGCGTCGCGAACATGTACAACGGTTCGTTTCGCATTTGCATCGCAAGCGGTTCCCTCGTAAAGACTACCATCCGCCTATCTCGCTCGAATACTACCTGGGGGAGAATGCTCACTTGGGCATAATAGTGCTTTGGCGCCGCAAGGGGGCGAGGCCGGTGTCAATGAAGACCGTCGAGATTATGCGCGAACTCCATCATGTCTTCGTGTTCATTCTGTCCGACTTTGTGGCTAGATACCTTGTCGCGAGACCTGCGGACCGCGTGTTTACTGATGAACTTGATGGTCTGGCCGAGCGTGTCGGCCTGACGATGCAGGAACGCCGCATCATGATTCTATTACTACTGGGCTTGAGCTATGATGAAGTCGCTAATACTCTGAATGTATCGCTCAACACAGTCCGTTTCCACCTTCGTTCGATATACAGTAAGACTGAGACGCATAGTCACTCGGAACTCTTCGCGAAGTTCTTCACCCCACGCATTGATCCCGGCAACGGAAGCGATAAGGGTCAGAGGTAGGGTTCATGATGACAAATACTACATGAACATGCAGGTGCATACGTGGCCCGTTCGCGCGCATCTTTGCACTGGCGCTGTTGCCAGCGAGTGCCGGGCCCTCCAACACCACACCTGACCCAGAACTCGGCATTTGCTAGCGACTCCGCCATCTCTCTCTCTCTCTCCACTCGGAAACCGGAGTACGCCATGAGAAGAGCCGTAATGGCCCTTGTACTACTGCTCGTGCTCTCCGTCGAATGCCGGTCGCAAACGAATAACTGCTCTGATCCAAATGCAACCCCAATCGACACAGTGTCCGTTGATGTGTCTGTTGGTGCGTGGACTAAGTCAATTTGGGAGGTTTGGATCGAGCGTTCTGGCGGCCAGGTTCAGTATGTCATCAACGTTACGTCCATCCATTTCACTGGGGATGGTGCTACCGTGGATGCCATGTCGACGAAGCAGATCTTTGACATGATCGCACAAACGACTGTTGCCCAGGGGGTCGCGCTTGGGCACACGTCATGTCCAAGCAACTGCAACGCACCGACGTTGGCGGTGGTTAAGATCCCGGCCTGTGTCCAGCGCCTCGGCACCGGCCTAGGAACACACTTCACAGTGTGTGGAGGCGGTGGATGTTGCACCCGAGTCTATAACGTTTGCTGTCCGACCGGGAGCAGCGCTCCGCAGATCACGCTCGCCAGCTCGTCCAGCCCCGGCTGTTCGGGTGCGGCGGCCGGATGTGAATCGACCTGCCCGTAGGAGGGCACGGCCGGCCGGGCCGCCTCCGGACGAGGCGGCCCGGCGATGCCGAGTCCTTCGGGACTCGCGAAGCTGAAGCCCGCTCCCCGCCTGGTCGCGCGGGATGTCGGGCAGGATGATGCCTCTTGTTTCGATCATTGAGTTCCACAGAGAGGGTGCTCCTTCCCCAGCGAGCACGATACACATAGAGATAAACTCTGTCCCGCGAGGATTGCCCGTATCCATCCTCGAGGGGACACTCAACCCAGAGTGAGGTGTCCACAATGAGAGTACGTATGCACGTGTTACTGGCCGCCCTGGCCGCAATTGTCGTCGTGACCTCCGAGCGGTCCAGCGCTCAGACGAACGACCGCCCGGCGCCCAACCGAGTGATGGTGGTGGCCTGGCAGAACAACGGGTACCTGGTGACCGAGAACGGCGGCGCAAGCTGGCGCCTGGTTCTCCCGTCGGAGGTCGATCGACTTCCCGATCACCTTCGTGCCCTGCTGAAGACCGGCAGCAGCAAGACCGTGAGCACCAGCACGTAGGCCAGGAACCAGAGATGGTGCCAGCTGAAGTTACCGTCGGCATAGCAGCAATCGAAGAAGCGCGGCACGAAGGCGGGCAACGATCCGTCAAAGTCGATCGGGCTCGCCCGTCGTGGCACATATGGCGAGATGCGCTCGAGATAGACCTG
>CAZJYH010000403.1:0-5009 GCA_964549365.1 uncultured Alphaproteobacteria bacterium | reverse complement strand
CGACCACCGCGAGCCGCGCGTGCCCGGCCGACCGATGTTCCTGCTCGATGTCTGTACGGGGCTCGGATATGATGTCGACGAACCGCCGACGATTGCCCCAAGGGAGATCCTCGACCTTATGGCTTCGCCGGCCGCCTTCGTGCGGACCGACGGGCCGCCGTACATGCTCGCGATCGCGAACGCACTATCGAAGGAGTTCGTGCTGACCTCGATCCGCGATGGGATTGGAACGGCGGTGCGGTTCGAACGTGGTGTGTTGGTTGCCGGGCCGGAGAAGTCGCCCGACGAGGGGGAGAACGGCGTGCGCGTTCGCTTCGTTGCCGATCCGGAGATCTTTACCGTCTGGGTGTTCGCCTTCCGTGATCTCGCCGCCGAACTGCGCGACTTCGCGCTGCGGCGTCGGGTGGACGTCGAGCTGCGTGATCGCGACATGAAGAAGAGCTTCGTGTATGCCGGGCGAGGGTAGGCATCCCGATGCGTTGGAGGCGCCTCTCTCTCCGCGAGTGTCGATTGCCCAGTGTCTGAGATGATGACACCGCAGAGGACGCAGAGGAACGCGGAGTCCGTTGTCGCTCCCTACCAGCCACCACGGCGAGCGTCCCGCGTCCATCGTCCAGCGTCCAACCGGACGGCACCGCAGCAGCGTCGGTGACGCAACAAAACCGCACATATCCACCGACCATGATCCACCATGACCTACCGCATCAACACCAACGCCCGCATCGCGCTCCAATTCGCACCGAGCGGCCCGAAGCGCAGGCGGCTGAAGTAGGTGCCCGACGGCCACGCCGAGGCGTCGAGGCGCACGGTGTGCTTCCCGGCCGGAAGTTCCTCGTCCACCAGAACGGCCATCTGCTTGCCGGCGGCGTCGAAAACGGCAAGCGTGGCATGTCCCGCCGCGGGGAGGGTGAACGAGATGTCCGCCGAGGGATTGAACGGGTTCGGACGGCAGTCGTCGATCGTCGCGGCTTGCGGCATCGCCTCGATCAGCCGCATGTTCTGTCCGCAGACGGAGTAGGAGACGGTGTCGGCGGTGGCGATGACGCCGCGGCACGTGGCCGGCGGGAGCGACGCGCTCAACGTAAGCGGCGCGTGGTCCTGCCGTGCCAGCATCATCTCGAATTCCAGAAGCGTCAGCACGCCGCTCCCTCGTGCAATGATGCCGGGGCTCGGCGCCGTGAACTCGATGGTGATGCTGCCGAGCCGTTCGGAGACGACGCGCAGGTTCCAGCCGGACACGGGGCCGACGGGAACCAGCGGCGCGCTCTTCATGCGATACATCAGCGCCTGGTCGTACGCGAGCGTGACGGTGAACCTGCTCAGCGCCTCGCCGTCGAGCGGCGAGCGGGCCTCGATCGGAATCAGGGTGAGCGCTGCCGTCGCGGAGGCCGGGCCTGCGTGGAATCGGACGACGCGGTCGAAGTCGAGCACCACGGTGAAGCTGTCGATCTCGACGCGTGTGTCGGCCCGCCGCACGAGCGCGGTGTAGGTGGTGGTGACGCTCGGTTTGGCGGTGGTGACGCGGCAATCGTAGCAGCTGAGACCCGGCCCGCCGCTCCACGTATACGCCACACCGTCGGACGCCTGAAGCGCGATCGAATCGCCGACGCAGATCGTGACCGTGTCCGTGGTGGTGCCGACGATCGCCCCGCATGCGCGCATCACCTTGAGCGATCCGATATACATCTTCGCCTGATCGCTCGTGACGGCATCGAAGTCCACGAACGTGGAAGTGGCGGCCAACGTGGCCGACGTGTTGCCCGAGGCCGGCATGCCGATCATTCCGTACACGTAGTCGTTGCCGGATGGGTTGTACCCGCGGAACCGGAGCGCATCGCCGGTTGCCCATACCGTGCTGTCGCATGCGGCCGGGTCGCCGGGCTGCTGCACACGAGAGAGGCCGTAGTCCGCGCCGCCGGCCGCGTTGGCGTACGGCGGCGTGCCGCGACTATAGAAGCCGATCGCGTAGCTGCGCGGCGTTCCCCAGCTTCCCCGCCGGCCGAGATACTCCAGCACGCGCGACGAGTGCGCCGAGGTCATCGAATCGCTCATCGACCGCTCCGCCAGCAACAACCTGCCGCTCTCGGAGAACGCGATGCTCGAAACGGGCTGCGAGGGGATCTGCTGGCCCCTGCTCCCCGGGATGGTCGGAACCGACAGCTCCAGCACATCGGTGGCCCGGTCGATCGAACCGTCGAGGGCGACCGCAACGGAGCGGATGGTGTTCGGGGTCGTGGATGTCGGCGTCCCCAGGTCGGTGGCCCAGATGGAGTAATACAGGCGTCCCGCGTACATGGCCACGGCCCAGATCCGTTCGCCCCGCGGCGCGAAGCCGGGGCGCCCGTCATCCGGGCCGAGTGGATCGTACGCTTCGCGCACCGTGCCGTCCATCGCGAGGCGATAGATGCGGCCGTCCTCGAAGTTGGTCACGAAGAGCTGACGATGCGTTGGGTCGTGGCAGATGTTCCCGAGGCCCGCCGGCTCCGCGCTTGCCGGCAGGCGGGCCAGCACCTTGATGGCGCCGGTGCGCCCGTCGAGCCGATAGACACCCCCCGAGCCACCGGGACCGAATCGGTTGGTTGCGTCGCGGCGGGTCAGCGGGTAGACGACTGTTGCGGTCGCGTAGATGTTCCCCTCCTCATCCAACGTCACGCCGAACAACTGGCCGAGGTTCGAGACGGTCCAGGAATCACCGGGACCGTGATACATCGGCGGGATCCAGTTGACGCCGCGCCGCGCGTTCGGCGGATATCGCGTGTCCATCGCGCCGATGACGAAGGGACTGGAGACGGTGCTGGCGGGGTCGGTGGAGCCGTAACAGGTGGCTACCACCATCCCGGGTTCCAGCGGGAGCAGGCCCGATTGCGCGCGGGCCGTTCCCGTGACCGAACAGAGAAGGAGGAGGCCGAGGAAGCAGGGAGATGAATTGCGCATGACGGCACGTGTTGACGGATTCTCGGAGCGTATGCGGAACCGTGGGGCCCCGTCTCCGCAGCGCGTGCCGGGCAGCCGCGGGAGCATACAGGTTGAAGACACCGGCAGGCGCGTTCTGTTACAGCCGGCGGCCCGGCGGATCCGGTCGGCGCGCCGCTTGTCGGTGGCGATCCCAACGTACGCCGGAAATCCGGATCTATCGTATTGCGGTCCATTGTCTGACACGGTCTCGTTGCTCGCCGTCACACCGGGGCAGGCGCTGTCTCGTAGACGTGGGCGGGCAGCGCACGGAAGCGCCGTCACGCCCGGTTGAGGGAGCCCGAGCCGAGCGATCGCTCCACACCGTAATATTTCGGGCGCATCGCGCCGTATATCGATGAAAGCTGCCGCCGGCAATGCTATATTGTGCCCCAGATCGAG
This sequence comes from uncultured Alphaproteobacteria bacterium, assembly GCA_964549365.1. Lineage (GTDB taxonomy): Bacteria > Bacteroidota > Ignavibacteria > OLB7 > OLB7 > JAFDZV01. The sequence continues at coordinate 1,655 of CAZJYH010000403.1, read as the reverse complement.
CGCACGCGCCGTGCATCGCTCCGCCACACAACTCACCCCATTTCCATGTCGACTGCGAACGGCCCCGGTGTGACGAATCACCCGGTTGGTTCGTTGCTACTACAGAGCAGTCATCCGATCCGTTGGAAGTTCCGACGGGTCGTGTCGTGCTCGACCACAATCGCTCCGATATGCACGCCTCACCGGGAGTCTGCCCGCTCTCTCCGGTCCGCGTGACATACCTCATGCACTTCTTTCGGGATCACCTCCCGAACCATCCTCGAGGGCCTCGCGTGCGCTGCGCACGGGCGCCCTCACGTTGATCTCCCCGGCCACAATCCGAATCGACGCTCCCGTCGATTCGACGGCGCAAGGAACAACGCATCCACATTTGCAGGGGAAATTGTCATGACGCGACTCTACCACGTGCGCCGGCCGCGCGGCCGTATGTTGATGATGCTCTCGATGCTGGCCCTGACGATGGCCGGTTCGGGAGGCGCATACGCCCAACAGCTCTCCAACTACTACCAGTTTGCCTCGGCCTCGGGGACGTTTTCGTCGCTCGTCGGCGCCACCACGGTGATATTCAGCAACGGCGGCGTGGGCGGCACCGGCATCTACAACGAGGACGCCACCGCGGGCCCATACGGCATCGGGTTCAGCTTCCTGTTCAACGGGACGCCGTATACCACCTTCACCGTCAACGCTCGCGGGGAGTTGATCCTTGGCTCCACGCTGAACAGCAACCCCACGAACACGCTCGAATCGCCCCCCTTCGCCGATCCGGTGATCGCGCCGTTCTGGGATCAACAGCACATGTACGACGGCAACGCGACGTGCGTTCCGCTGGTGAACACGAACGTGTCGTACCAGATCACCGGCGTTTCGCCGAACAGGGTGCTGAACGTGGAATGGGGGACGCAGCTCGTCAGCTCGGCCACCTACTACTACGCCGGCAACTGCCTGCCGATGTGCAGCTATCAGGTGCGCCTGTATGAATGCTCCAATCGGATCGAGTTTCAGTACGGCGCCTTCCGAATCAGCACGAACGCGGCGGTGCACTCCACGGCCTCGATCGGCATCGCCGTCGGCAACTCGAATTTCATGTCGGTGACGCCCGGCGCCGTGGCCACCGTGAGCGCGGTGACCGCGAACAACAACGTGGACAACAACAACGTGCTGGCCACCACGCTGATCCCGATCGGCACCATCTACCGATTCGCGCACTTCGCTCCGGAAATCGCCGGCCGCCTCGGACCCGGCAACGGCGGCACGTCGACGATGACGCCGAACGATACGCTGCTTACGGGCATGACCTCGCCGGTGAGCCGCGCGACGGTCTTCACTCCCTTTTCGCTCAGCGTACCGGCCGGAGGGTGTTCCGCGCCGATGAAGTACGGGCTCGAGATCACCGGGCCGTACGCGTCCGATTACTACTTCGGCACGCCGGGCACGCGCGTCGCCGGCGGCGGCGTCGCGGCCGGCAACTCCACCGTGCCGCCGATCACCTTTGCTCCCGGCGCGATCGGCCCACGACTCGCAGTACTCACCATGTACGACTCCACCAACGGCATCAGCCGCTCCTACTACCTCAACGCGAAGGGGACCTCGCGCGTGGCGTTCATCGGGAACGTGAGCCAGGGAGGAACCGTGGCGATGGCGAGCGGTGATACGTT
>CAZJYH010000402.1:0-5015 GCA_964549365.1 uncultured Alphaproteobacteria bacterium | reverse complement strand
TACACGATCGAGAAGGACCAGACGCTCTCCCTCTCCGCGATGGGGAACAAGCGGATCGAGAACGGGAGCGGCATGAACAACTACATCGAGCGCGACAGCACCACGGCCGTCACGCGCCGATACGAGCGTTCCAACGGCAGCCACGACGACGATGATGGGCTGGATCTTCGACTGAGTCACAAGTGGGTCATCCAACCGACCAAGCACGAGTTGTCGAGTGAGGTCCGTTTCTCGACCGACAGGAGCAACGATGCGAACGACTACACGTCGCGCGATCTCGCGCTGGATGGAGGTCCGTCGAACGCCTTGCCGACGCGTCAGCACACGACCGAGGATCGGACCAATCGCCAGATGACATTTCAGACCGATTACATGCGGCCGCTCGGTGAGGACATGCGATTGGAGGCGGGATACAAGGGGGAGATCGAGCGCATATCGAGCGGGTTCTTCTCCCAGACGATGGACAACGCCGGCGGAGCCTTCGTGCCGGACACCGCGCTGAACAACAATTTCGACTACGATCGTCAGATCCACGCCGTCTATGCAACGCTCGGCCACGATTTCGGTCGGCTCTCGGCACAGGCCGGCGTGCGCGCCGAGCAGGCGCTCACCAGGTTCACGCTGGCGCAGACCGGGCGGGCGTACGACAACGATTACTTCAGCCTCTTCCCGAGCGCGTTCGTGATGTACAAGCCGAGCGACGCATTGATGCTGAAGGCGAGCTACAGCCGGCGCATCAACAGGCCCTCGACGCGGGCGTTGAATCCCTTCCCGGGTTTGGACGACCCGTACATGCGCCGCATGGGAAACCCGGCCCTGCGTCCGGAATACACGGACGCCTACGAGCTTTCGGCGACGCAGTTCACCGACATCGCGTCGATCTCGCTCACCGGCTACTTCCGCCGTACCACCGACGTGATGCGCCGCTACAGCGCCACCGACACCGCGGGGATCACCACGAACAGCTGGGCGAACTTCTCTGAGAACCGTTCCTACGGCGCGGACGTGACGGCCACGGTGCGCCTCGGCGAGTGGTTGAACGGGATGGTGTTTGTGAGCGCGTACCAGACCGTGACCAACGCGGAGAACGTGGACGCCTCGCTCAGCACCGACGCGTTCCAATGGACGATGCGCGCCAACGCGACGATCACGCCGATCGCCGGACTCGACTTCCAGACGACGTTCTTCTACCGTCCGGCCGCGCAGAACGAGGGAGCACGTACCGTCGCGATGGCGCATCTGGACTTCTCGCTGCAGCAGAAGGTGTTCGGCGATCGCGGGCGCATCGGCATCCGTGCCAACGACCCGTTCGATCTGCATCACTTCGGCATGACGCGCACCGATGAGTTCAGCACGATCACCACGGACCGCAGGTTCACCACGCGGACGTTCGCGCTGACCTTCAGCTATACGTTCGGTTCGCCCGACGCGAGCCGTCGGCAGAAGCAGGGGGGGCAGCAACAGCAGGATTCCGACATGGAGTAAGGCTGTCTCACCGCCTGGCTCGAATCATGCCCCGTCCGCGCTCGAATACGGATGGGGCAAACCGTTGCCACGAAAAGACGCGTCGCAACAATTTCCGTCGTGCTCCGTTCGTGTAACTTGCGCATCGACACAACGCGGCGGTCCTCGGGCCGCCGCTCAACAATTCCGGCACCATGTCTTCCGATCGCCTTATGAACCGGCACATCCTTCTGCTCCCGGCCCTTCTGTTCCTTGCAGTTGCTTCCTTGAACGCACAGACTCCGCGACGCGGCGGCGCCGACGCCGGGCCGCAGGGGACGATCACGGGCACGGTGACCGACAGCGCCTCGGGCGAAGCGCTCGCGCGGGCCTCGGTGGCATTGCGCAGCGCGGCGGACTCCTCGCTCGTCACCGGCGCGATCACCGAACGCGACGGAAGCTTCAGCATCAACGGCGTGCGCCCCGGGCGCTACTACGCGCGCGTTTCGTTCGTCGGCTACACCACGCGCGTGGTGCCGGACATCACCGTGACGCCGTCGGCGTCGACGGTCGAGCTCGGGAAGATCACGATGACCCCGGCGACAACCGGTGGGGACGAGGTGACGGTCAACGCGCGGCGCGAGTTCATGACGATGGCGATCGACCGCACGATCTACAAGACCGGTGATCTGCAGGTGGCCTCCGGCGGCACCACGATGGATGTGCTCCGGAACATCCCGGCGATCGACGTCGATGCCAACGACAACATCAGCCTGAAGGGGAGCCAGAACGTGGTGATCCAGATCAACGGCCGCCCGTCGATGGTGACCGGTGCGATGCTGGCCACGTTTCTGCGGGGGCTTCCGGCCGACGCGGTGGAGCGCGTGGAGGTGATCCCGAACCCGTCGGCGAAGTACGATCCGGACGGGATGAGCGGGATCATCAACATCGTGTTGAAGCAGAACACGGACCGCGGCACGAGCGGCGGGGTCACCGGCTCGATCGGGACGCACGACAACTACAGCATCGGCGGGAACGTGAGCTACGGCTCGGGCCCGTGGAGCCTGTTCGCCAACTACGGCTTCAACTACTCGGACCGCAACACCGACGGCAGCTACACGCGCAAGCTGCTGACCCCCGGGCCGATCCCGTTCCTCGAAGGCAACAGCGGCGACCACAGCATCGTGCGCGGCCACGTGGTGAACGCCAACGTGGACTACGCGCTCTCGAAGGCCCACATGGTCTCGCTGGCCGTGATGTCGAATGCGAGGATCTCCGGGACGAACGGCCTTACCGGCACATCGGAGCGCGATACGGCGATGGTGCTGACGCGGCGGTACAATCGCTCGTCGGCCGGTGACGGCGACGGCTCGGGGGCCGATCTGCGCCTCGATTACAAGTGGACGATCCAGCCCTCGCGGCAGGAGCTGACCGCCGAGGTGCGATACAACACCGAGAAGAACGCCAACGCCAACGGATCTGTCAATCAGGATATTGCCGTTGACGGCTCGCCTGCAAACCAGACGCCGGCACGGCAGAACACCAGGGATGACTTCAAGAGCCGCGTGGTGACGCTGCAGGCGGACTACACGCAGCCGGTGGGGGACCAGGGGCGGATCGAAGCGGGGTACAAGAGCGATCTGGAGGTGATCAACAACGGGTTCTACTCCGAGAACTTCGACTACTCCTCCGGCCTGTTCCGGCCGGACGCGAGCGCGAACAACACGTCGGAGTACGATCGCAACATCCACGCCGCGTACCTGACGTATGGCCATGAGCTGGGCCGCTTCTCGGCACAGGCCGGCGTGCGCGCCGAGCAGGCGCTCACCACGTTCACGCTGGGGAACACCGGCGATGCCTTCCGGACCGATTACTTCAGTCTCTTCCCGAGCGCGTTCGTGATGTACAAGCCGGACGACGCGTGGCAGTTCAAGGCCTCGTACAGCCGGCGCATCAACCGTCCGATGACGATGCTGCTGAACCCGTTCTCCAGCACCGACGATCCGAACTTCCGCCGCTCGGGGAACCCGAACCTGAAGCCGGAGTACACCGATGCCTACGAGCTGACGGCGTCGATCTTCGGCGATCGCGCAACGCTGACCACGACCGGCTTCTACCGCCGCACCACCGACGTTATGCGCCGCTACGGCTTCACCGATACCGCAGGCGTCACGACGGTGACCTGGACGAACTTCAACACGAACGAGACGTACGGTGCGGACCTGACCGGCACGCTGAAGATCGGCGACTGGTTCAGCGGCTTCGCGTACGTGAGCGCCTACCAGAACGTGACCAACGCGGGGAACGTGGACACCACGTTCAACAACAACGCCTTCCAATGGTCGTTCCGGGTCAACGGGACCTTCACGCCGATGCTCGGCACCGACCTGCAGATCACGTATTTCCTGAAGCCGGCCGCCAACATGGAGGGGGCGCGCCTTGGCGCCTTCACGATGACCGACGTCTCGCTGACGCAGCGGCTTCTCGAAGGGCGCGCGAGGATCGGCGTGCGCGTGAGCGATCCGTTCAATGTGCAGAAGTTCTCGATCACGCGCGTCGACGAGAGCACCGATCTGTACTTCTACCGCAAGTGGACATCGCGCACACTTGCGCTGACCTTCAGCTACACATTCGGCACGCCGGACCGCACACGCCGCAACCAGGGCGGGCAGCAGCGCCAGAACATGCCGGACTTCGGGATGTAGGAAACCGTCGGCCGCCTCAGTACGTGAACACCGCGTTCAGCAACACCGTCGGCTGGCGATTGCTTGCGGCGCCGTCCTTGTCGAAGACGTTCTCGGTGGAGAAATCCATGCGGAGGTCGGCGCGCACCGCGATGCTCTTCGCCGGGTGATACTCGGGCGTCAGCGTCAGCTCCTTCAGGATCTGCGGAAGCCCCGTGCGCGCGCCGTCGTGATCCTCGAAGTATTCGCCGCGCAGCGCCAGCGTGAACGGTTCGGCCACCGTGACCTTCGCGTATGCGGCGACGCCCTTCCAGACGGCGTTCTCTCCGGCGGTGACGGCGTTTGCCTCGGTGCCGTAGTCCGCGTTGACGCCGAACGAGAAGCGATCGGTGAGCTTCCACGTCGCCACCAGATCCACCACGTGGCGCGGGTCCGAATCGTTGGTGTCGCGTTCGGCGCCGCCGGCGTACGCGAGCATCATCGAGAGGTTCTCGGTCGGGGCGAGTGTGATTTGCGCGCAGACCGACTTCGCATTGTTGTTGTCGCGCACCACGTCCCATCCGTTCATCACCATCACCATCGCGCCGAACTCCGGGCTCGCCTTGTACGTCAGCCGCAATCCCGTGTGCGTGGCGGGAATGGCGTAGCCGAACATGAAGGAGTGCGTGGCGTTGTCGTTGTAGCCGTCGGGCCCCTCGATCAACTCGTAGCCGTGCGGCGTGACGAACTTGCCGAGATCCATCCGCAGTCCCTCGCCGATCGGCGCGAGATACATGACGTAGCCCTGCAGCAGGTCCACATCCTGCGCGGCACCGCCGGCGTCGCGGAACAAACCACGCGACGCGGTGACGCGCGGAATCGACGCGCCGAACGCCACGTCGGCGCGGA
>CAZJYH010000401.1:664-5026 GCA_964549365.1 uncultured Alphaproteobacteria bacterium | reverse complement strand
GAACCTGCGGCGAGCGGAACGTTGAGCAAACGTTTGGCTCCTCCGGAGATGTGGGGAATGGAGAGTTGCCAAAGGGGAGGTCAGGCGGGGTTCGCGGCTCGGCTCTCACGCTCCATCACTGCCGGCTTCAACGTTCCGCATCGCCATCGAAAGCACCGTTTTCATACCCCTGCCACCGATTTCTCCTGAAGATCTGATCCGAACAAGTTGTATTATTCGGTGTCGAATTTCTCTCACTGGATCGCGAGTTCAGCCTATGGACGATCGGCGCATACGTACTCTCGTTCTGGCCTCCTTCCTGCTTCTTGTTCACGTTGTGCCCGGCTTCAGCCAGTGGCGCAAGGTGAGCGTGGCCCCCGGCATATTCTTCAACGAGGTCTTCTTCATCGACAACAACCACGGGTGGCTGACGCAGCACCTGGGGATCGTCACGCGGACGACCGACGGCGGCAACACCTGGTCGACCGCGTCGCTGCCGAGCGCCACCGGATCGTTCAATCGCGATATCTGCTTCATCTCGACGCTCGTCGGCTTCGTCTCCGGCGACGACGGCATCTGGAAGACGACCGACGGTGGCATCACCTGGACGAACATCACGCCGCCCGGCCCGGTCACCGGCAACTCCTCCAACTGGTTCATCGACGCCAACAACGGCGTTTACGGCTTCGGTGGCTGTAACCTGGACACCGTCCGTTTCTTCCGAACGTCGAACGGCGGCGTCACATGGGACAGTGTGAAATACGGCCATCCGACGGACGTGGCTGTTGGCGGCATCTGCTATTCGGGCGGCGCCTACTACGCGGCAGGCGGCGTCGGCAAGATCTGGAAGTCCACGGATGCAGGCGCCAACTGGACGTACGGTACCACCGGCTCGGCCGGGTTCCACGAGGATGCGGTGGCGGCGATCGGCGGAGCCATCCATCTCGCCTCGGTGGACGGCTCGGTCTGCGGGATCTCCGGCTCGAGCAAGATGGTGCGTTCCACGGATGCGGGGGCGACGTGGCGCCTTGTCAACTTCCCCGGTGTGGTGATGTGGGGCGTGACGATGTACTCCCCCACCGACGGCTGGTGCTGTGCCGACAACGCGCACGCCTGGCAGACGACCGACGGGGGCACCACGTGGGTCGAACATTCCTGCGGGCTCAGCCGGCTGGACCGCGTGGACGACATCTGCTTCACCGACGCCACGCACGGCTGGGCGGTCGGCGATGCGGTCTATAAATATGTCGGCGACGGCTGGGCGAGCCGTCCGGACACGATCAACTTCGGCGATATCATCGTTGGGCAGAACAGCGCGGACTCGAACGCGATCGTGACGGCGCTCGGCTCGACGCTCGCCGTTTCGAACCGCGTGCTGGTCGGGACCGACGCGGTGGATTTCCAGACGCCGTTCGGCCTCGGGCCGCAGAACGTCCTCGGCTGCGCCGACGGGCCCACGCCGGTCCGTTTCCGGCCGCTCTCCGAGGGGGTGAAGATCGCGCGCATCGAGTACACGCTCGTCGGCTTCCCCGAGACGCCGGTCGTGTATTTGAAGGGACGCGGCGTGAAGCCCCGCATCGAGGCCGATCCGGTGCTTCTGTTCGACACGTTGCTGTGCGACACGAGGAAGGTGGACACATTGATGGTGCGCAATCGCGGCACCGCGCCGCTCAGGATCACGGCCGCGAACATGTCCGCGCCCCTGGCCACCAGCTTCCAGCTCCTTCAGCCGACGCTGCCGGCAACGATCCTCCCCGGGGACAGCATGCGTTTCTTCGTGCAGGTGACCACCGGCTCCTATGGAACGCTCGGCGGCAGCATCTCGTTGACGAGCAACGACCTCGACTCCGGAAAGGCACCGCTCGTCGTTCCGATCAGGGCATACCGTCGGCAGATCTCGTTCGGCTTCCAGCCGGACTCGCTCGTGATCATCCCTCCCGCTCCGTTCGGCGTCCGCGCCACGGTCTGTGTCACCTACCTGAACATCGGCGACGGCCTGCAGGTGCTCGACAGCGTTCTGCCACAAGGGGGCGATCTGATCATCCGCCAGGAGCCTTCGGCGTTCGCGGCGGCGGTGGTCAAGGGAGGGCGCCAGTACATCTGCTTCTCCGCAACCGCGTCGGACACGGCGCTGCATGTGCGTCGTTTCCGTGTGCGCACGCAGCCATGCGCGGTGGACACGTTCATCACGGTGGTCTATCGCGCGAGCAATCCGATCATCAACTCCGCCAGGTCGTTGACGCTCGTCAGCGGCGCATGCGACACCGTGAGCTTCGACACCGTACGCATCGCCAACACCGGGAACGCGCCGCTCATCGTACAGGAGCCGCAGTTGTCGGGAACGGATGCGGCGGTCTTCTCGCTCATCAGCCCGGCGACCTGGCCCGACACGATCCCTGTCGGCGGCACGTTGCAGGTGGTGATCCGTTCCATCATGAAGTCCGGCGCCGGCGGCACGAGAACCGCGTCGATCCTCTTCCCGAACAACGACGGCCTTCCCGGCAAGAACAAATGGACCGTGCAGTTGACGGCGCAGCAGGGCTCGAGCGATCTCTCACTGAACGGCCGCAACGTTGACGTGGGGGATGTCTGCCTGAACGATACCTCCCGAACGGCGGTGCTGACGCTGCGCAACACCGGGACGGCCCCTGCGGTGGTGCGCTCCGTGACAACCGGCGACACGACGGCCCCGCTGTTCGTGCGGCAGACGGCCTCGCTTGTCGCGCCGGGCATTTCGGACTCGATCGTCTTCGCGGTGGTGGCCACGGCGCCCGGCGCGTTCCGCGCTCTCTACGTTGTCCGATATGATCCGTGCGATCGCCGCGACACCGTCGAGATCTCCGGCCGCATCATCGGCGTCGGGATGAGCGCCGTTCCCCCCGCCCTGGATTACGGATCGGCGCAGGTGTACAGGCCGGTGCGCCGTGACTTCACGCTCACCAACACCGGCACGGGGAACGCAACGCTTCGGTCATGGCTCTTCGATCCGCCGATCCCCTCCGCCCGCGTCGTATCGCCGGCCCTGCCGCTGGCGCTCGGTCCCGGACAGCAGATCCTCGTGACGGTGGAGATGCAGGTTGCGGACACGGGCGCGTATCGGACCACGCTGAGCGCGATCGCGGACGGCAGGTGCCCCGACACCCTCCGCTCACCGATCGCGATCTACGGCATCAGGGGGGCAGTGCTCACCAACCGGCTTGCCGTGGACATCGGCTCGCATGTTGCCTGCGGCGCCGAGCAGTACGCCGACTCGCTGGTGCTGACCAACAGCGGGAACGAGCCGGTTGATCTGACCGCGCTTGCGCTTGCCTCCGGGAACGCGTTCACGATCGTGTCCCCGACAAACACGCCGATCTCACTTGCCCCGGGGAGCACGGTGACGATCCGCGTGGCATCGAAGCCGAACGCCGAGGGTGCGGTGGCCGACACGCTCCTGGTGACGCTTGCGCAGCCGCAGCAACCGCTACTGAAAATTCCGGTCGCGGCGACGATTTCGCGCGCTCGGCTTGCGATCACCGACACTGTGGGCATCGCGGTGACGGCGGTGTCGTTCGATACGTTGACGTCGTGCGCGAACACGGCCCGTCGGTTCGTGCGCCTGCACAACAGCGGATCGACGATCGACACACTGCTGGTGTCGGTCGACGCCCCGCCGTTCGCCCTGGCCGCTCCCGCCTCGATCGTTCTGGAACCCGGTGCCGACACGGTGGTGACCGTGGACGTGACGATGAGCGCTCCGGGTACCGCCGCGGGGGCGTTGCTTGTGCGATGGGCGCCGTGTGACCGGACCGACAGTGTGAACCTGTTCGCCGAGTTCCGGTCGGCGACGGCCGCCATCGCCGACGTCTCATTCCTCCCCATTCTCGTCGGAGATTCGGCCGAGACGGTCACGATCCTTCAGAATACCGGAACGGTGGGTGAGGTCATCGAGGACGTCATCGTGGAGGATCCCGCCGCCGGCTTCACCGTCGTCGGCTCGTATGCGGGCACATATCTTGCCCCGGGCGACCGACTTCCGGTGACCGTGCGTTTCAAGCCGAGCGACGTGCCGGCAACGGCGACCCGCGTGCTGGCGTTGTTGCGGTCGCCCTGCGCCGATACGGTCTACGCGGCGGCGACGGGCTCCGGCACCCGCGACCAGATCGACACCGTCGTCGCGGGAGTTCCGGGAACACACGGCCGCTGGGGGACGTCGGTTGCCGTGCCGGTTTCGTTCGACAATCATCGCGGCGCCGGATTCTCATCCATGGAGATCACGCTCACGGCGGCACCGACGCTGCTCGATCCGCACGGGGTTTCATTCGCTCGTCCTGAGACGGCGCCCGGTTGGACGGCGACGATGACCGGCTACGATGCCGCGACGGGAGCACTGCACCTGCGTCT
>CAZJYH010000401.1:0-654 GCA_964549365.1 uncultured Alphaproteobacteria bacterium | reverse complement strand
GGCCGCGCTTCCTTCAGCCGACACGTTGCTGCTGGTTGAGTATCGTGTTCTCCGTGGAAGCGAAATCACCTCCGAGATCAAGGTACAGTTGAGCGATTTGCCGACGAACGTCGTGAGCTTTACCAACGCGGGGAGCTTCGCGCTGGAGGATTACTGCGACGCGTACGGACGATTGCTGCGGGTGACCGGAAACGTGGCCCTCGATCAGAACGTGCCGAACCCGTTCAACCCCGAGACCATCATCGAGTTCGAGACGGCGTTCAGAGGCCCGGTACAGCTTGTGGTGTACGATGGCCTGGGCAACGAGGTGGCGCGCCCGATCGATGAGGAACTGCCTGCCGGCAGGCGCCGTGTTCGCTTCGATGCGCGCGCGCTGGCCTCCGGCGTCTACACCTACAAACTGGTCACGGGATTACAGGTCCTGATGCGCCGCATGGTTGTAACTAAATAGCAGGCCGTACGCTATATGCTCTCCATGCGCAGCAAATACCTGATCTCGATTCATTCCTTCGGATTCATCCTCGCCGCCGCGGCGGTGGCACAATCAACCCCCGACGCCCCACGAGAGATCGTGACCGTCGGCGCGTACGGCGGATTCGCCGCCGACTTCTTCAGCGCCGCCTTCTCGGTCGACGACGCCGGTCGCGTCACCGA
>CAZJYH010000400.1:0-5029 GCA_964549365.1 uncultured Alphaproteobacteria bacterium | reverse complement strand
AAGGGAGATGCCGGTGAGGATAGGGGGGAGGGATACTGGGACGACAACGTGACGAATCTTCTGCGCGCGCATCGCATCGCATGGCAGGCGATGCGTGCGGCCGACCCGAGCGGCAGGACGAAGCTGGTGGGGAGCGGCGGATGGTTCTTCGATCTCTACGGTGACTTCCCGGACTACCCGGCAACACATGGCACCACGGTGCGTGCGCGCCTTGCCGGGGACAACCTTGCGCACACGGGGTACGCACGCGGCTACGACAGTCTGGTGAAGCTGATCGAGGGCCTCGCCGACGATGCGGGTGGAACGGCCTGCGACTACATCGGCTGGCATCCGCACAGCGGCTGGAAGTCGAGCGATCAATCGATGAAGTTCATTCGCGAGCACGCGCCGAACAAGCCGATCTTCATCGACGACATGTGGAGCAGCATGCTCACCGAGGTTGCCCCGTTCGACGGCTACCTGCAGTTCCTTCCGGCTGCGGCCAGCGAGCGCGATTTCCCGAACGCCGCGGTCCCCACCTATGCCGCGCTCATCAGCCGGCTGAACGCGGGGGATACGGTTGCGCTGGCGGTGTACAACGCGAAGGCCGCGCGCGACGCGGTGAAGTGCTTCACGACGATCTTCGGGGAGGGGGCCGAGCGGGCAAGCTTCTCGCTCTCGAACAACTGCAATCCGGACAACGGCATCCTCTATTTCCTGAGCGGTGCGTGGCGGTTCACGGGGCTGGTTGGGAACAAGTACTCGAATTACGCGATGAAGCCGGTCACGCGCACCATGCGTCTCGTGGCCGACAAGCTGCACGACTTCACGGCCGTGGCCCGCGTCGACGTCAGCGCGAACCCCTACACGCGATGCTACCGCTTCGAGCGCCGCCGCGGCACGCCCTGTTACGTTGCCTGGAGCGAGGCCGTGGCCGGCCCGCCCGATCCCTCGATACCGAACGGGGAATCCGTGGAGATCCCGCTCGGAACCGACAGCGCTGTCGTCACGGCCATCATGACGGCCGACACGGCGCTCACGCCCGGTGTGCGGACCTTCTCCGCCCCGGGGAAGGTTCTGACGCGCCGGCTCGGCTTCGAGCCGATCTTCATCGAAGAGCGTGACGCCGTCGGCGACGTGCCCATTGCCTCAGGGAAGGAAGCGGGAGAGGCAACGATCACCTCGAGTTCCGGCGGCGTCACGCTGCGTTTCGAAATCTTGGTGCCGACGACGGTGCGGGCGGAACTGTTCGACCTTGCCGGCCGGCGCGTTGCACTCCTCGCCGACGGTCGGTACGATGCCGGTGTGCATACGATCAACCCCCGGAGCGGCACGTTGCAGGCGGGCGCCTACCTTGTACGCCTGCGCCTCGGCTGCGGCGTGACACAGCGGCTCGTCTACATCGAACGATAGGTGCAGGCATCCCTGCCGGCCATATGCGTCGCACGTTTGCCCGGAACGCCGATCCTATCGGCGCGCGTTCAGCGCCGCGCGCATCGACGCGCCGGCGACCGGGAGTCCTCCGAGCGGCGCGAAGATGCACCGGTCGAAGGCTCCGGCCATCAACGGCAGCACGCCGACGAGGCCGATAACCGTTCCTCCCGTTCCCCCGATCACCGCGAAGCCGAGATATATCAACACCGCCCCGGCGATGACACGCGTCGCGCGCCCGGGGACGCTCGCCATGAATGCAAAGAAGCCCATCGCAATATCTCCCACACTTGTGTTCAAGTCCTGCCTCACCAACGCTCCCCTCGCCGCCCCTCTTCACGCTCCTTCCCCTCACAACAAACCTCGGCAATGCGCCGTGAGCATTCCATGACCGGCGTCAGTGTTGTGCTCGCGCCGTACCGGACGAGCGGCATCGATCGATCGGGATCGAACGATCGGGATCGAACGATCGGCGTTGAACGATCCTCCGTGCGTAGTTTGCCTCGATGATGGAACTGCCGATCGAGGATGTGCTGCCGGAGCTGCGCGGCGTGCTTGCCGAGCGCACGAGCGTTGTGCTTCAGGCGCCGCCGGGCGCCGGGAAGACGACGCGGGTTCCTCTTGCGCTGCTCGATGAGCCGTGGCTTGCGGGGCGCCGCATCGTGATGCTGGAGCCGCGCCGCATCGCCGCGCGCGCCGCCGCCGCGCGCATGGCCTCCGTGCTGCGTGAACGTGTCGGCGAGACGGTCGGCTATCGGATGCGGCTGGACACGAAGGTGGGGCCCGCGACGAGGATCGAGGTGGTGACCGAGGGAGTGCTGGCCCGCATGCTGCAGGCGGACCCCGAGCTCGACGGAGTGGGGATGGTGATCTTCGACGAGTTTCACGAGCGGAGCCTGAACGCGGATCTGGGGTTGGCGCTTGCACTGGAATCGCAGCGCGCACTGCGCGACGACCTGCGCCTCATCGTGATGTCGGCGACGCTCGACGGCGCGGCCGTGGCCTCATTGCTGGGCGGCGCTCCGATCGTGACGAGCGTCGGGCGGGCGTTCCCCGTCGTGACGCACTATGCCGAGCGCGCGGTGGATGAACGGCCGGAGCGGGCTGTGGCGTCGGCGGTGCGGAGGGCGTTGGCGCGGGAGGAGGGGGACGTGCTCGCATTCCTTCCGGGGGCTGCGGAGATTCGTCGCGCGGCGATGCTGCTGGAGAGTGAGCCATTGCCGGCGGGCGTGCGCGTGGCCGCGCTGCACGGGATGCTCGGCGCCGAGGAACAGGATCGGGCGCTGGCACCCTCGCGTCCGGGGGAGCGCAAGGTGGTGCTGGCCACGTCGATCGCCGAGACGAGCGTGACGATCGAGGGGATACGTGTGGTGATCGACTCCGGATGGGCGCGCGTGCCGCGCTTCTCGCCGCGGAGCGGGATGGCGCGATTGGAGACGATACGCGCAGCGCGCGCCTCGGCCGATCAGCGCCGTGGCCGTGCCGGGCGTACCGGCCCGGGAGTCTGCTATCGACTGTGGACCGCCGCCGATCACGAGGCGTTGCTGGAACGGAATCAACCGGAGATCCTCGAGGCGGATCTTGCGCCGCTCGCGCTGGAGCTGGCCGAGTGGGGCGTGCGCGATCCCGATCGCCTCGCCTGGCTCGACGCGCCGCCGCAGGCCGCGTATGCACAGGCGCGTGAGCTGCTGGCCGAGTTGGGCGCACTGGATCATGGCGGAGCCGTCACCCCGCACGGCAAACGAATGGCGGCCCTGCCGGCGCATCCGCGGTTGGCGCACATGATGCTCATCGCAAGGGATATGGGGCTGGGGGGGACCGCCTGCGCGATCGCGGCGCTCGTCGGCGATCGGGACATCTTTCGTTCCTCGGGGGCGCCGATCGATGTGGACCTGCGGCTCCGGCTGGCGGCGCTGCGTGCCTTCGATCGTCGCGATGGGGAAGTGTCCACGCATGCGCCGTCGGGTGGCGTGCTCGATCGCGCCGCGTGTGCGCGGGCCGTGGCGGCCGCGCGCGAGTGGCGGCGGCGCCTCGGCGTTCGCGAGACAATAGAGGATATCGAGGCGTGCGGGCTGCTCCTCGCGTTCGCGTATCCCGATCGGATCGCGCAACGGCGGAGCGGAGCGGCCGGCCGTTTTCTGCTGCGCAACGGCGCCGCCGCGGTCGTCGCGGAATCGCAGCCTCTCGCCGGGAGCCCGTACCTGGTTGTTGCCGACATCGATGGGCAGCGCGCCGCCGGCCGTGTCTTCCTGGCTGCGCCGATCGACGAGGAGGAGATCGTTCGGCATTTCGGCGAGCAGATCGTTCACGAGGAGTCGGTGACCTTCGAGGACGGGGCCGTGCGCGCGCGGCGGCACGATCGCCTTGGCGCGATCGTGATACGCGAGCGGCCGCTTGCCGACGCATCGCCCGACGCGATCGCCGACGCGCTGATCGATGCGGTGCGGGGAGCCGGCGGCGCGTTGCTGCCGTGGCGCCCCGAGGCGCGGCGCGTGCAGGCTCGGATGATCTTCCTGCGCCGGATGGACGATGCCGTGCCCGACGTCACCGATGCGGCGCTGGCCGCGACGCTCGATGCCTGGCTGCGTCCGCGTGTGATGGGAATGCGGCGGAAGGACGATCTGGCCGCGCTCGACCTCGGCGGTGTTCTGTTGGATATGCTTGCGTGGGATCTGCGCGCGCGTCTGGACGCCGACGCGCCGACGCACCTGGTTGTGCCGAGCGGTTCGCGCGTGCCGATCGACTACACCAATCCCGAGGCGCCCACGGTATCGGTGCGGCTTCAGGAGATGTTCGGCTGCACCGAAACGCCGCGCATCGGGCGTGGGGGCGTGCCGATCACCATTCATCTGCTTTCCCCGGCCGGCCGGCCGGTGCAGGTGACGCGCGATCTCGCGAACTTCTGGCGCGCGACGTACTTCGAGGTGAGGAAGGATTTGAAGGGGCGTTACCCGAAGCATTACTGGCCCGATGATCCGCTGCAGGCCGTGCCCACCAACCGCGTGCGCCCGCGGCCGTGAGGATGCCTGGCGTTATTCGTCGGGCTCCTCGAACGTCAGGGTGATCCCGAATGCTTCGGCGCGTTCTCGCAGCGCACGATACGAAATGTGATCGCAGGTCTCGCTCAGTACCAGTCTGCCGCCGCTTCGGAGCAGGTAGGCAAGCTCGGCATTGGTAAACTGTGCGGTGGAGGGGAAGCCTCGAAGAAACAGGAGAGCGTCGGTGGAGATGGTGGCATCCGCGGCGTGTGTCGCAATGAGTAGACCGTCGAACCCCGGCGTGAGGAAACTTCGTCCCTCGCTCCAACCCCGCTGTGCCCGCCACCAGCTCGTTTCGATCTGTGTTCGCTCGGCGATCGGAGCGGCTACGGCGGCACCGGCCCGGCCTGCGTGCAGTACGAACTCATCGGGAGGGCGAACCGCGTGCGCCAGCATGTAATGCACGAGCGACTGGGGCCACAGATATGTTCCGTCGCTCAGCATCGCCGTGCCGAGATGCTCACGGCTGCAGCGAAACCGACACCAGTCCACGCCCGCGGCCACGGCTACCGGTTCGCCGCGCTGAACGTGTTCCACCACGGCCGCCGCTTCCGAGCGACTCCATGCTTCGTCGATGAACC
>CAZJYH010000399.1:1428-5038 GCA_964549365.1 uncultured Alphaproteobacteria bacterium | reverse complement strand
GTCGACGAGATCGAAGGAGCTGACGGCTTTCGACTCGCTGGAATATTCTTGGAGGCTGCGGAACGCAATCCCGGCGGGAAACGCGAGATGAATGATGCAGCATACAATATTATTGAGCTTTCGATCCAGAAAGCGACTGAAGATTCAGCCGCTGGGATGGCGCACAGACAACTCGATCGATTAGCTTCGATACTTCCTAAGACGCGCCTTTCACGATTTCGCCAAACACTTGGTGAAGATTCGAGAGCCGCAAAAGCCGAGGCTGAGTCGAATGAATCCACCTCTCAGTCCCATTCCGACTCAGGTTCGCGCGGCAAGATCCTCCGCACCTTCGGCGCGCTACGGATCGAGGGGACCGAGGACGCCGGGGCGAAGCTGGAATCGAAGACCCGCACGCTGGTGGCGGCGCTGGTGGTGGCGAAGCTCGGCGATACGCGTTCGCTCGGCGAGCTGACGCGCGACCGCCTGGCGGATCTGCTCTGGCCCGACATGCCGCTGGAGAAGGCGGTGAACAACCTGCACGCCACGCTCAGCTACGCGCGCCGCTTCCTCGGCGGGGCAACCACCGTGCTGCAGCGCGACGGCGTCTACACGCTCGGCGACGACGTCGCGATCGACGCCGTGGAGTTCCGCGAGCACGCCAAGAAGGGGAACCGACTGCACGCCGAGGGCATCTACTTCGGGGCGGCGGTCGCGTACCGGCAGGCGCTGGACCTCGCCGCCGGGGATTTCCTGGAGGGGATGTACGCCGAGTGGGTCGATAACGTGCGCGAGACACTGCGCGGCGAGCTGGCCACCGCGCTCGAGCGGTCGATCGCGCTGGAGCTGGACCGCGAGAGCTTCGAGGCCGTGCCGCCGCTCGCCGAGCGCCTGCTTGCGCTGGACGACCTGCACGACGGCGCCTACGAGGCGCTGATCCGTTCGGCCGCATCGCGCGGCGCGCGCCGCGAGGCATTCAGCTACTTCAACCGCTACGAGGCCGCGCTCGACGCCTACGGCGCCGGGCCCGCGCGCCGCATCAGCGAGCTGATGAACAAGGTGCGAGCCGGGGAAATGTAGGGGAAGGAACGAGGAAAGAAGAGCGAGGAACGAGAAAGGCGGAGTGCTGAGGACAGAAGTTTGAGGAAAGAAGAAGGCGAAATGCGGAGTGCTGCGTTGCGACGGGCCCGGCCGTGGCACACAACAACCGTCGTCATCGCGAGCCGGAGCGAAGCGACGGCGTGGCGATCTCGCACGACGGCAGCATGATTTGATCTGTCGACCTTGAATGGCATGAGTCATCGTGAAGCGATTCTTCGTCTGTATCATGACGAACACGGCGCATACCGTGCTCTACGTGGGTATCACAAGCAACCTCCCGTCGCGTGTCGAGCAGCATCGAAGCGGCCACGGAAGCCGGTTTACCTCACGCTACAAGGCAACGCAGCTGGTGTATTGTGAAGAATGCACGACGGCGTTGAACGCAATCGCGCGTGAGAAGCAGATCAAGGCGGGTTCGCGCGCAAAGAAGATTGCGCGTATCGAGTCGATGAATCCAAGGTGGCAGGATCTGACGGAGAGCGTGATCCTTTAATAGCCTGTTGAAATACGTATCCTCGGTGCTGAGTATAGCCGTCGTCGTTGCCGGACAAATGGCGCACGTGTACGCTGTTCCTTGTGGCGATCTTGCCGGGTTCGTAGCGTAATACAGCGAGATTGCCACGCTCCCTGCGGTCGCTCGCAATGACCCAGGTTCCTTCGACGTTCCTTGGCAGGAGTGCAGCGTTCCGGAGCTTGCGAAGGAAGCACCCGAAGGGCTGCGAAACGCATCTCGCCGGATTTCGATCACACTACCTGCGTGTGAGATCGCCAAACGCGACCGCCCTGTACACCTGGGCGGTATACAGGGCGGCAGCACGGTGTTCAAACGCGGACCTCTGATCTCGGCATCCCGATTTCAGACTTCTGCGTTCTGCCTTCTGACTTCAGAAGCCTTCGACCGTGCTTCTCACCAATAGCCGGTCCAGGTTGCCCCGTCAGAAACCCACTTCCGCGGCTCCAGATCGCCGAGCCCGATGTTGCTCACCTGGATGGTGAAGTAGTAGGTTCCGTCGAAGTATGCCTCCGGGATCCCGGCGCTGGTAAGGCTGCCGACCGAGATGGACATCTGGCCGTTGGTGAAGGTCACGCTCGAATGGAACTCCCCCCAGACGGGCGTTCCGCCGGTCGAGGAGGCGTAGATCTTGACGGCCACGTCGTGCGAGCCGGTCACCAGCTGCCCCTGGTCGTTGTGGACCGTGGCGTTGAGCGTGACCACGCGGGCCTGCGCCGCGGTGGCGAGCAGCAGCAGCATGGCCGCCGCGAAAAGAAAATGACGCATACAGAACTCCTGATATAGGGGTGTGAATTGATGCACGATCCGGCCATGCCGAAAGCGCGGCCGCTCATGCGATGAAGAATCGAAGTATCCGTTCCGGTGTTCTCTGTCTGTGAATCGAATGTGATGGAAACGCTCCGAAGGCCCGGCCGATGCCCGCGTTGGAGCACCGATGAGCGATTCGGGGCGACAAACATACCGCATCCTTCAGGGCGATGCAAGCGAAAAGATCGGAAAAAGTCAGAAGGCAGAACGCGGAAGGCAGAAGTTGAGAGTCCGGGTGCGGCCGCGCGATCTTCGCGATCTCCGCGCCTTCGCGGTTCCAGCCGCCTCGCCTGTACACTCAGGTATACAGAAATGCCGTTCGCCCGAAGAACACTGGAACGTTGAATTTGGAACGTGGCACTTGGAATTTGGAACATTGAGAGCGTTTAGGAACTCTTTAGGCCCTCACGATAGGTTGAGTATCGTGGTTACAGGAACAACGAACACGAACATTCAACCGACATATCGGAGAGAAGAAGCATCATGAACACGATGAACGATTACCCCAAAAGAACGCGCCTGATATCGGCCGCCGTCGCACTCGCCGCCCTGCTGGCCATGCCGACGCTCGCGCACGCCCAGGCCGCCCCCCCGATCGACCCCTCGCTCGCCTCGAACGGCGGCGACACCCGCGACCTCATCCCGGGCGACACGACCTCCGGGGAGATGTTCTCCACCATCGGCGAGCCGGTGGCCGAGGACAGTACTAATACGGTGGGCAATGAAACCACCTGGACCGGCTTCTGGCAGGTGACGCCGATCGGCCCGGTGGCGGCGGTGCGCGACGACAAGGCGGCGGCCCCGGCGACCTCCGGCATCGTGACCACGCTCCCCGATCCGTTCACGGTACAGACGGAGATCCGCGTGACGATGCAGACGACGACGCGGCTGCAGCTGGAGATCTACGACCTGCTGGGCCGATACGTCGGCACGCTGCTCGACGAACAGCGCGAGGCCGGCCTGCACCGCATCGCCTGGCGCCCCGAGGGGATCGCCCCCGGCGGATACATGGTGGTGATGCAGGAGGACGGCCAGCCCGTATCGGCGCGGTTGATACGATATATCCCGTAGGCGCAGGTCTTCAGCCTGCGCCCACGGCTTCAGCCTGCGCCCACGGCTTCAGCCTGCGCCCACGGCTTCAGCCTGCGCCCGCTGCTTCAGCCTGCGCCCGCTGCTTCAGCCTGCGCCCGCTGCTTCAGCCTGCGCCCG
>CAZJYH010000399.1:0-1328 GCA_964549365.1 uncultured Alphaproteobacteria bacterium | reverse complement strand
CTGCTTCAGCCTGCGCCCACGGCTTCAGCCTGCGCCCGCTGCGCGGGGTTTCGGTCTTCGACCTCAACAGGTCGTAGGCCCGCGGCCCCGACGGAACACGCAAGAACTTGACAACACATACAGAGAATCAACAGAGAACCCCGAGGAATCATCATGAGAACGACATTGATTACGCTTGGGCTGCTGCTTGCCGCGGCGGCCGCCGCGATCGCCCAGGTGCCGCGCACCATCAATTATCAGGGACGGGTCAACGGCCCCGGCGGCGCGCCGATCACCGGCGATCACACGATGACGCTGAAGATCTGGGACGCGCAGTCCGGCGGCACGGCGCTCTACTCGGAGACGCAGACGGTGACCTTCCGCGGCGGCGTCTTCACCGTGGCGATCGGCGGCGGCACGCCGGGGGGCATTCCGGCCTCGATTCCGTTCGACAAGCAATACTGGCTGGGCGTGGCGATCTCCGGCGTCAACGGCGGCAACGAGCTGACCCCGCGCTTCATCCTCCGCTCATCGCCGTACTCGCTGCACAGCGCGATCGCCGATGTTGCGGGCACGGCCGCCACGGCCGACTCGGCGAACCGCTCGGCGCAGGCGCACCGGGCCATCCGCGCCGATCGCGCGGACTCCGCCCGCTACGCCGACACGGCAGCCAATGTGCTCGCGCCCATCGACATCGCCGCGCCGAAGGGAACCACGCGGCCGACGCTTCGCGTGGCCGGCTCGGGATACGCCCTCGTCACCGTCGGCGTGGACAGCACCACGAAGTACTTCGTCAGCGGCGACACCACCGGGAACACCGCCGCCCCAACCCCGGGCGCCACCTACCGCGACAACACCGCGATGGCCTGGGGGCAGATCGACCGCGCGGGCATACTCCTGAGCGACTTCGGAATCGCGTCCGTCACGTACATACAGGCGACCGGCACCTACGAGATCACGCTCGACAACCCGGTGCACATCTCCTCGAAGGCGGACCCGGCCTACCCCGAGATGGCGGTGGCGATCAGCCTCGGCGGCGGACAGATCGACTTCACCGGCGACATCCAGCCGGTCACCACGCTCTGGGGCCTGAAGCGCCTGCCGACCAACGCCTACGACCCGCGGGTGATCCAGGTCCGCTTCTACAACCTCGCCGGCAACACCGTGCAGCGGCCGTATTCGATCGTGGTGTTCGGGAGACCGTAGGGGGAAAGGAACGAAGAGAGAAGAAGGAAGGAAAGAGAAAGACAATGGCAAGAGCAAGGATGGAGGCAAGACGGGAAGCACTTCTCGAACCCGGAGGGTTCGCAGCCTGTAGCCGGTGGTCGAGCGAAGCGACACCACCGAAT
>CAZJYH010000398.1:2533-5040 GCA_964549365.1 uncultured Alphaproteobacteria bacterium | reverse complement strand
GGCGGCACTCGCCGCCGTTGTCTCCTTCGGCCACCAGATACCAATGGTCGTACTTCTCGAGATAGACGTTGGTGATGGTGGTGCCGTCGCCCCACTCCTCGAAGAATGCCGAGCGCAACACGTCGAGGTTGAACGTGATCTCGGCGGATCCGTCGGAGTTCAATCGCCCCACGATCGTCTGCGAGTCCGCGCGGCATATTCCATGCGCGGCGCACAGAGCGATGGCGATCAGAAGAATCCCGCGATTCATGATCGATGTCTCCCGTACGTTTGTTGATGATTCGGAGAGTGGAGGGCTGTTGTGAACCTACTAATTTCGAGCCGGCCCGTCAAGAGCCCGGCTGCACTTTTTTTGGCTCGAGCCCGCCAGGGAAGCCTTGCGGGACAAGGGCTCCACGAAACGGCCACGTGACGGCCACAATGCCACGGCGCCCATCGCTTCATCGCGATCCACCCGCGGTGAATCATTCCGGACACGACGATGAAACATATCCTGCAGAACATACGCATGAACGTCCCGACCGGAGCGATACGCACCGAAGCGATACGCTCCGGTGCGCCGGCGCCCCCCTCCGGCACGATGCATTTCGTCGACATCGCGCTTCTCGCATGCGCGGCGGTCCTCGTCTGCACGATGCTCGCATCATGCGACACGAAGAAGTGGAACGGCGGCGGCGCTCAGTCGCAGAGCACGACGGTGGAACCCGCCCCCGCACCGCCGGGAGATTCCGTTCCGCGACGGATCGGCGAGATGGTGGCGTTCATCAACGACGGCGGTTGGCTCTGCACGGACGCAGTGGTGGAAGCCGAAGGGCACGACATGGTGCTGGTTCAACGCTCCGACGGACGCATGGCCGGGCGCGAATGGCGGTCCGCGCAGGAATACGCGGCCTGGTCCGGCCCGACTCCGACACGGGTTGTGGAACGTTCTGCGTTGATGTACAAGGTGCGCGTACCGCGCGCGCGATCGTCCGAGTTGCTGTGGGTGCAGGCGGAACGGCTCTATACACGCCGCCAGCCTCGAACGTGGTCGGTCGGCGACACGGTGCTGGGGCTGCGGTTCGGCAGGCCGCCGGACACGGCGGTGGTGACGGCCCTTCCGGCCTCCGACGGCGGCGATTACTCCGTGCACGTCGAAGGGTACACGGGCGACGACCGCTACCCACCGCTGAAGCTGATCCGGACGATGCGCACGGTGACTCCCGCCGACGTGCGCCCCGGCATGCTCCTGCTCGACGAGTACGAACGCGACGTGCTGGTCATCGCAACCGACGGTCGACGCATTCGCGTCCGCAGCCGGTTCGGATCGTCCGACGAATGGGTCGACCCGGCGCGGCTTCGCTCCGTTGAATGAACCATCGTTTCTCCCGGATCCTTCCCGATATGCTGACATCCTTCCAACGTTCCCGAAGCGACGCCGTCGCTCGCCTTGCCGCTCCGCTCTGGGGGCTCGGGGCCTGGGCGATCGAACACATCGCCGACTCCGGCAACTGCGTCTATGTCCTCACGCGTGGAGAGGAGCGAACGATCCTCCGCCTGACCAACCCTGCGTATCGGTCGCTCGACGAGAACGATGCCGAGATGGAGTACCTGCGCCATCTGCACGCCCACGGCGTACGCGTTGCGACGCCGATCGCCTCGCTCGCGGGACGCGATGTCGAACGGATCGAGCACGAGGGCGCCGAGCTGCTGGCCTCGGCGATCACGTGGGCGCCGGGGCTTGCCGTCACGCGCGACGCGCCGGAATGGAACGCAACGATGCTGCGCGCGTGGGGAGCAGCGCTGGCCCGGATCCACGACGCCTCCGGCAGCTTCGCGCCGCAACGGCCGGGACGGCGCTGGCAATGGGCCGACGAGATCCTGCTGACCGAGGCGCACGCGCTGATCCCGGCGGACGAGAGGGACATTCACGCGCAGTTCGACGAGCTCTGCGGCGCGGCCGCCGTGTTGCCGAAGGGGCCGGACGCCTTCGGCATGGTGCACGCGGATTTCGCCCCCCAGAACTTTCGGTACGATCCCGAT
Organism: uncultured Alphaproteobacteria bacterium; assembly: GCA_964549365.1. Classification (GTDB taxonomy): domain Bacteria; phylum Bacteroidota; class Ignavibacteria; order OLB7; family OLB7; genus JAFDZV01. Next base: position 3,018 of record CAZJYH010000398.1, on the reverse strand, counting down.
CGCGACGGGCATTCGGGGCTGGGGATCACCGCGTTCGATTTCGGCAACTGCTGCTACCACTGGTACGCCTCGGACGTCGCGATCTCGCTCTCGACGCTGCGCTCGCTGCCCGCCGAGCAGCGCGCCGAGTACACCGACAGCCTGCTCGAAGGCTATCTCGGCGTGCGCCCCTTCGCCGAGACGCAGATGGCCTGGCTCCCACTCTTCACGCGTCTCCGCATCCTGTACGTCTATCTCTCCCGCCTCATGAAGTTTGGTCCGGAACCGGCCGATGAGGAGCGCCGGATTCTCACGACGCTCCGTGCCGCCGTTCGCGCGAGCGGCGCGTGACGCGGGGCGTCCTCCGGGAAGCGTGCAATGGGCGCATCGCCGCCCGGAATGTTTGATCGCCGCGGCGCATCGAAAGCCGATCATCTCGTTGTACATTGTCGCCCGATTAACCGAACGCGGCTTCGGCGCGGCAGGACACGGCGCCGACAGGAAGC
>CAZJYH010000398.1:0-2522 GCA_964549365.1 uncultured Alphaproteobacteria bacterium | reverse complement strand
GGACCATTCCATTCAACGACACGCACAAGCCTATGCAGTATCCTCTCGACCTCAGGTTCAAGATCCTCGCGATCTCCGCGCAGATCACCGTCACCGACGCGAACGGGGCAATGGTCTGCTATGTGAAGAAGAAAGCCTTCAAGCTGAAGGAGGACGTGACGGTCTTCGCCGACAAGGAACAGACGCAGCCGCTTTACACGATCAAGGCTGATCGGATCCTCGATTGGAACGCCAAGTACAACCTTGCGACCGCCGCGGGCGCACCGCTCGGCGTCGTCGGCAGAAAGGGTGCGCGTTCCATCTTCAAGGCACACTACGATATCAACGACGGCGAGACCGACGTTGCGGTGATCCACGAGGAGAACCCGTGGTCGAAGTTCTTCGATGCGCTGCTCGGCGAAGTGCCGATCATCGGCATCTTCACCGGCTATTTCTTCAACCCGTCGTACCTGGTGACGCGCACCGACGGCACGCATATCATGCGCGTGAAGAAGCGCCCGGCGATGCTCGAAGGGAAGTTCATCATCGAAAAGCTCGCCGACATGGATGACATGGAGGAGATCCGAAGCTTTGTCAGCATCCTGATGATGGTGCTGCTGGAGCGCGCGCGCGGATAACCGCCGGGCCTTCAGCGATCGGCAGTGCGGCACGACGCCTTGAGATTCAACGCGTCGTGCCGCTTCGTTTCGGGAACGTTCGTAGATTCGCCCCCACTAACACCCCTGCACCCCGAATCCCGTCATGCGGCCCAGGCTGCTCCACGCCCCGATCATGCTCCGTGGGCGTTCCATTCACGGCATGTCATGCGCTTCAAGCTTCTTCATTCCATCATCGTTCTTGCTCTCGCCGCGCCCACCGCGCTCGCGCAGCCGGACGTATCGCAGCCGGAGGCCGTGCAATCCGGTGTCGTGCGGGTGATCGACACGAACCGCCCGCGCGTGATATCGCCGGCGCCGATCCCGGCCGGCCAGGCGCATTGGTCGATCGGCCTCAGCGTCGCGACGTTCCCGCGGATGCTGGTGGAGGAGGAAGTGAATCAATCGCCGCTGGTCGATGCGCGCGCGGTGTTGGGCCTCCCCTGGAACCTGACCGCAACCGCCCAGGTCTCCACCAACTTCTACATCGCCAACCAACTGAGCATCGGCCTGCGCTACGGCGTGGAGCTGGGCCCGGTGGCGGTTGGGCTGGGGGATGAGATGGGGTACTGGTTCGGGGCGTTTGCGCTCTCCGGATTCGACAACCATGTGAGCGGCTGGATCAACTATCCCTACGTCGCGGCGAGCGTGGACGCGGGAGATGTGTTGATCGGCGCACGGCTGGAGTTGATCTATCAGCTGCGGTTCAGCCAGTTCGCCGGCGACCTCGAAGTGAGCAACAATCGCGACCGGCTGCACGGCGGCTCCTTCGGCGTGTATCTGGAACAGCCGCTCTGGAAGAACCAACACGTGATGCTCGGCGCGAAGATCACCTCCACGGATTTCTTCTACCAGAGCTGGATGGCATTCAACACATTCCGCAGGCGACAGCTGTACCCGGAACTCTTCTTCGCATTCCTGATCCGATAAATCATGCACAGCACTCTCCTCCGCGGGCTTCCCCTGCTTGTGGCCGCGATGCTCGCCGCGACGCTCGGATCCTGCATCAATCAGGGGATCGACCCGGCCTACGAACTCAACGATGACCTCGTGCTCGACGGCGCTCGCGCCCTGCCGCAGGGCGTGCGCGATCGACTCGAGGGATTGTATCTCGTCGAGGGGAGCGGCGTGAAGTTCGGCGACACGGTGGTGATGAAATGGGGAGGCGGCTATCTCTCGATGTACTGCGGCAACACCAGCTACGCCTACACCGCGGGCGGATATCTCGACAGCGCGATTCAAATGGTCGGATACTGGCGCAACGCCGTCACGCTCGCCGGCGGACGCATGGGGCTGCGCATCGACGGCGTGTTCCTGCGCGCGTTGTACGATTCAGCCGCGCCGATCCCGCCACGCCTTGCCATGCAGGGGAGCTTCTCCGACAGCGTGAAGAGTCCATCGCGCGGGTTCGTGCTCCGATACCTGCGCCCGCTCCCGAAGCCGACCCGCCCGTTCTACATTCTCGGCCATCGCGCGGGGGGCCGCAACTCGGACTATCATCCGGTTTCCGAGAACACGCCCGGCATGTGCCGGTTCTCCGAGCGCCTCGGGGCCAACGGCGTGGAGATCGACATCCGCCTGTCACGCGACGGCGTGCCGATCATCTTCCACGACGAGAACATCAGCACCCGACTGGTGCAGCAGGGGAGCCTGATCGGCCCGGTGGAGAACTACACGTTCGAGCAGTTGCGGACGTTCGCGCGCCTGGTACGCGGCGAGTTGATCCCGACGCTTCGCGAGGTGCTCGACACGGTGCTGGAGGCAACCGGCCATCGCTTCGTCTATCTGGACGTCAAGAGTCCGGCAGTGATACCCCTGCTCCCCGCAATACAGGACGAGTACCTTCAGAAAGCGCGCGCGCGCGGACGCGATCTCACCATCGTGATC
>CAZJYH010000397.1:1448-5047 GCA_964549365.1 uncultured Alphaproteobacteria bacterium | reverse complement strand
ACACCGTGCACCGCAGCGACAAGGCGGGGCGCACGTTCCGCTCGGTGGCGGCGGCGGGTGATGCGGCCGGGCCGATCTTCGTGGGGGGGGACGGGGAGGGGGTGTACCGCTCACTCGACGCGGGGGGCACCTGGGCCCGCGCGGTTGCCGGGCTGGACGCCTGCTCGGTGCTCGGCTTCGCGCGGTTCGGCGACGGGATCGTGGCGGCGGTGAAGGGAGGGCTGCATCTCTCGCGCGACGACGGCGCCACGTGGACGGACATCTCGGGCGATCTCGCCGGCCTCAACGTCGAGAGCGTGGTGGCCCTCGGCCCGGTGCTCTTCGCCGGGACGCGCAGCGACGGCATGTTCCGCTCCGTCGATTCGGGGAGGACGTGGGAGGATCTGGATGATCGGATCGGCAGGGCGGTGATCGTGACCGATATCGCCGTCTCCGCCGGCCGCGTGCTGATGCGCGGCTCGGCGCTGACGCCGAAGAATCTCTATCTCTCGACGAACGGCGGCGAGACCTGGAAGCCGCTCGGCGAGGAGTTCGTCTACGGCCGCGACGGCGCGGTGGCGATGGCGGGCGATACCCTCTACGCCACTGTGCCGGACGGGGTGATCGTCTCGCGCGACCGCGGCGCGACGTGGGACCGCTACTGCGATCTGCCGAACGTGCCGTACCGGACGTCGCTGAGCCTCGCCGGATCGCGGCTGTACCTCGTCACCGACGGCGCGCTCTGGGCCGTGGACGACGGTGGGCACACGGTGCGGGATCTGCGCCAGGACTCGAACGCCACATTCCGCGCCGGGCCCGCCGTGGCCGTGGAGCCGGAGGGGGATCACGCATTCGTCGGGGATGAGCTCGGGCAGGTGTTCCGCATGGAGCCCGATGCCCGCTGGGTCCGACTGAGCGGCGGACGGCTTCCGGCGCGCATCGGGGCGCTCGCGCGGAGCGGGGGGTGGCTGATGGCCGGGCTGCAGGACGGCGGCGGCGTGCATCGCGCGCTGCTCGTCCGGCGGCCGCGCCCGCCGATCGCTCCGGCACAGCCGCGCTCCCGGCCGCCTGCTTCCCGAACCCCGCCTCCGGCGCGGCCGTGCTGCGCCTGCGATTGCCGGAGCCCGCCGCCGTGCGCGTCACCTTGTACGACGCGCGGGGCGTGCCGCGTCTGGAACTCCCCGCCGTGCGCCTGGAGGCCGGCGATCGAAACATCCCGCTGCCGCTCGGGGACCTGCCCGCCGGGCTCTATCTGTATCGCGTGTCGGCCGGAACGCTCACCGCGACCGGGGGCGTGAATGTAGTTCGGTAGACCGGGCCCTTGCGTATTCGACGAGTGGCCCCGATACATCGGGATCTTCGACGGGTTGCGAGCGGTTGCCTCTGCGTACCTCTGTCCCCTCTGCGGTGAAATTCCTGTGATGGGTGATGGGAGTATATCCTTGAAGTATACAGCTTCACGTTACTTCCGGTGTCATCGCGAGGCTGAGCCCTTCGCTCCGCATCAGGGTGAACTCCGCGAGGCCGTGGCGATCTCACATGCAGGCAATGTGGTCGAAATCCGGCGAGATGCGCTTCGCAGCCCTTCGGGTGCTTCGTCGCTTCGCTCTCGCAATGACAACGGATATGATTGCTGTTAATGGCGGATAATTCAGCGGGCTGTTGGAACGTGGCACTTGCCCTTCGCCCATTCGCCGTATACTCCACCGGTATACACCTACACCCCACAACTTTGAACGTGGCACTTGGCACTTGAAACGTTGAACGCGGCGCTTAGCCCCCGGGGCCGCATCGGTTTCACATTCCGCATTTCTCATTCAAAATTCGCCCTCGCCCTCACACCGCGAACCGATCGCCGACCCTGAACCCGCTCAGCTCCCCCTCCGGGAGCATCATCACATCCACCCCGATCGTATCGGACCCCACCGTCAGCATCAGGTAGTGGAAGGGGCGCAGGCGCCCGCCGTGGAACTCGTCGTTCGTGTAGTGGCGTCCGGCGCCCGTCTCCACCTCCCGGCGCGGGCCGCCGCCGCCGCCGCTCACCACGAACGTCTTCCCATCCTTCACGAACCGCTCGTAGGAATGCACGTGCCCGGAGAGATAGAGCCGCGTCTTCCGCGATGTGCGGAACGCCCGGGCGAACGTCTGCTCGGTCTGTACCAGCTCCGCGTCGCCGTCGAGCGAGCTGTTCGTGTAGGGGGGATGATGCGAGGCTACGATCACCATCCGCACGCACGGGTCCTCCTCCAGCCGCTCGAGCGTGAGCAGATAGCGCCGCGCCTGGCGGTCGATGTCGCGGTCGTGCAGGCGTTCGAAATTCGAATCCAGCGTCAGGAGCGCCACGTCGCCCAGCATCGTCAGCCCGTGCGCCTCGGCCCGCTGATGCGGGAATCTGCAACGAAAGTTTTCCAGTGCAACCAGAACGTCGTCGGCGTCGTAGTCGTGGTTTCCCAGCATCGCACGCACCGGAATCCCGGCGGAACGTATCGGCGTCATGATCGAGTCGAAGTACCGCCAGTCCGCATCCTCCCCTGCGACGACCTGATCTCCGAGAATCAGCAGCATGTCCGGCCGTTCCTTCGCGATCGCGTTCAGCACGGCCACGCGCTCGGCGTCGTTCTGCCGGCGGCCGAGCACGTTCGCTTCCAGGAATCCCGTGCGCTGGATGTCGCCGACCACCGCGATGCGCCGCGGCGCAAGCCCGTTCGGCCACGCGCACGCAGGGCGATCCGCCACCGGGGCGATCGGCCCCTGCAGCAGCCCCCGACAGCCCCCCAGCGACGTGAGCGCCAGGGCGGCCAGAAACTCTCGACGGTTCGGATGCTTCATACGATCACGATGATACATGCGCCGCGTTGAAGATATCGCGCGGCACGAAAGAGAACAACGATACGCCCGGTACAGTCCTGCCGCCGAAGCGCGCGGAGGGGCCCGGCCGGGCACAAACGGAGGACACATGAAGAACGCATTTCTCACACTCGGCCTGATGGCGATCGCCCTCGGCGCCTGCACTTCCGTCAGCGAACGCTCCGGCCTGACCGCCATCAGCGGCCACGTCTCCTACCGCGAGCGCGTGGCATTGCCCGCCGGCGCCCGCGTCACCGTCGAGCTCGCCGACATGACCCGAGCGGACGCCCCGGCGGCCATTCTCTCGCGCCACGATATCGACCTGCACGGCGAGCAGGTGCCGGTGGACTTCACCCTCTGGGTCGATCGCGCCGCCCTCGCCCCCGGCAAGCGCCTGGCCGTGCAGGCCCGCATCACGCAGGGGGACGACGTCCGCTTCCTCACCTCGACGCCCGTCCCGGTCGATCCGGCCCGCGCCGCCGAGGCGATGAACATCGAGCTGCAGCAGGCGCATCTTTAAGGGTTATGAGTTATGAGTGATGGGTGATGGGACAGGGTCGGGTTATGAGTGATGAGTGTGAGTTATGGGTTATGGGTCGGGTTGTGGGTGATGAGTGATGGGGTATGAGGGTGTGTCGGTGCCGACGCCTCCCATAACCCATCACCTTGCACCCATAACCTGCCTTCCCCCATCACCTTGCACCCATAACCTGCCTTCACCCATCACCTTGCACCCATAACCTGCCTTCCCCCATCACCTTGCACCCATAACC
>CAZJYH010000397.1:0-1348 GCA_964549365.1 uncultured Alphaproteobacteria bacterium | reverse complement strand
TGCCTTCTCCCATCACCTTGCACCCATAACCTGCCTTCACCCATCACTTTGAACCCTCGCTCGCCTCGCCGTATCTTGCGGGCCTTGAAAACGCGCCCGTAGCTCAGGTGGATAGAGCAACAGCCTTCTAAGCTGTGGGTCACTGGTTCGAGTCCAGTCGGGCGTGCAGACGCTGCTTCGGTTGGGTATGGCTGCCATCATGATGCCAACACGACCTGCAGAAGCGCTCCTCCTTACTCCACTTCCGGCTCGAAGCATCAGTGCATTGTCATTGTATAGCACACAGCCATTTGTATGAGCAGAATCAAAGGGCAGCGCCGATTCTCGCCGGAAGTTCAGGACGCCGTCTTCCACTCACGGCAGGAAGCGATGCGTCTTGGCTGCAGCTATATCGATTCGCACCACCTCTTCATGGGCATGCTGTGCGCTGAAAACAATTCGGCGGTGGAAGCACTTCGGGTGCTCGGGGTCGATTTCACCGCCTTGAAGGAGACGCTCGATACGCATTGTCGAGTCGGTCCGCCGATCGACACTCAGGAGAACATGCCGCTCACGGTGATTGCCGAGCGCGCATTGAAACAGGCGTATCGCGAGGCGATAGCGACGCGCAGTACCACAATCGACGCAGTACACCTGCTGCTCGGGCTCCTTCGCGCAAAGAAGGGCGGCATAGCGCAATTCATGAAGACGTGGGGCATCAGCCACGAGCGCATACGTATGCTTCCCACTATTCGTTATTCGCGTGTTCGATTTTTGTGTTCGGGCTTTGTGCCGGGTTGGTAGGGGAGAGGTCGTTTGTGCGGGGCCTATCAGGCTGTTGCAATGCTTGTGGCATGTCATTCCGAAGCCAAGAGCCATCGTGATGCTCGACGTAAGCTCCGTTCGCCCGGGGTTGACCTCAGGTGCGGTTTGTGCGCTGTAGGGCCGTCGGTCACGATACATACGGTGCCCGATCTTGGAGTGAATCCCATGATAACAGGCCCATGTCTGGGTCACGGGGTCAACTTAACACTCAGTGTTTCTCACTTGGAACGTGGCATTCGGAACTTGCATCAGGCATGCTCCGAGTGATCAGGATTGTCGATTCGAACTCGGAAGTAGTATCACTATCGGTTTTTTTTGATGATTCTACATCAGGGTAATCAGTCTACCTCTCCCCTAAAGTAAACGGGCACCAAGCCGACGCCTGTTTGATATATCATTTCAACACATTCTTGGAGACAACGATGGGTAATGGGCTCAATCCAGAGGAATACGCCGAACTCGAGCAGGAAGCAGAAGATGCAGTAAGCGATGCTGACGCAAGGCCTGTGTCGAGTCAGCCCCATGATTGGACAATCTCAACATT
>CAZJYH010000396.1:0-5066 GCA_964549365.1 uncultured Alphaproteobacteria bacterium | reverse complement strand
GCCGGTGCATTTCAACCGGTTCACGAGCTTCGGGGCGCAGCGCAACTGGGCGATTCCACAGATCGAAACGGAGTGGACGCTGGTGCTCGATGCCGACGAGTGGGTGTCGGACGCTCTGCGTGATGTCATCCGCGCCATCATCAAGAACCCGGCGATCCTCATCCTCGACGAGGCGACAAGCTCGCTCGACTCGGAGTCCGAGCGCCTTGTGCAGGATGCGCTCGACCGCGTGATGCGCGATCGCACCACGTTCATCATCGCGCATCGGCTCAGCACCATCCGCAACGCCGACCGCATCGCGGTGCTGCACCACGGCCAGGTTACCGAGACCGGCACGTACGACGAACTGATCGCGGCCGGAGGGATGTTCGCACGACTCGTCGCGTTGCAGAACCATGTGGGAGAGGATGCGATCGACGACAGCATGTTGAAGGAGTAGCCGAGGGCTCCCGTTGCCGGGCCGGCGGCTTCCGCACCCAAGGATGCGCGCATCGGCTCAACATGTGCCCCTTTGTGTTATCTTTGTCGAAGCGGTTTCCATGCACATGCGGCGCGGCGCCGTCCGGGTCATCCCCGGCCGCGAACCCGCCCGGTGCAATTGCGAACGCCTTCGGAGGGCTCGCATAATGGTATTGCAGCGGTCTTGAAAACCGCCGGGCGCAAGCCTGTGGGGGTTCGAGTCCCTCGCCCTCCGCTCCACACAACAATCCTCGGCAGCTCCGACGGTCCTGGTCATCATGATGCAGGAAGGGGCTGCTTTGCGGTTGAACGTGCTCATGCATATCCCGATGACACGTCCTCGGCCATCCTGTAGCTCGTGCCTCTGTTCTGATCTCGCTGTCGTATGAACGTCTCCCGAAGTAAAAGTATAGCGTTGCCCCTCTGTCTCCTCCTGGTTTCCGTGGCGGCATCCGGCTGCCTTACGGTGGACCGGAAGGAGATCATCTTCAAGGTGAACCCCGACGGGTCGGGGACCGGGCGTTTCATCTTTCACGCGCTCGTGTCGATCGATGAGGACGGGCGCGACGCGAGCCTGACCGATTACACGGAGCTGGTGAACCGCTATCTGAAGGGGAAGAAGTTCGAGGACTACTATCCGCAGTACACGAACTTCAGGAAGCGCCTGTTCGAGGAGAACGGGCAGCTGAGCGCCGAAATCTCCTTCGACTTCGTGCACTACGACGACGTGGGCCTCTACCGCTATCAGGATCGCGGCCCCTGGATGTATCACGTCGGCATCAAGTCCGAATTCGTCTCCGAGCGATACGACACGAGCAACGGCACCTACGGCGGCGACCTGATGCCGGTGGTGTTCTGGGCCGACAGCGTTCGCGAGTTCCATATCAGATCGCGATTCGATCGCTCGGACCTGGCGGGCCGCTCGCTGTTGCCGTTGTATCGCCGGATCGGCACCGATTAAGCCTGGACCAATGCGCGTCTCCGAATTCCTCACCGAGTTTTCGCACGAGCTGCCGCTGAGCCTTGCCCTGGCCGACGACCCGGTCGGCGTGCAGATTCTGGCGGATGACCGCGAGCTGGGCACGATCGCGGTGGCCTACGAGGTGAACGAACGCACGGTGGCGGAGGCCGCGGGCGCCGGAGCGGAGTTGATCGTCGCGTTCCATCCGCTGATCTACCCGTCGCTGAAGCGCATCACCGCGGCAACGCGCGTGGAGCGGACGACCGTTGAGTTGATACGGCGCGGCATCGGACTCTACGTGGTGCACACGGCGTTCGACGCGCATCCGGAGGGGACGAACGCGCTGCTTGCGCGCGCCCTGGGCCTGGTCTCGGTGGCGCCGCTTGTGCCGGATGCCGGGAATCCCTCGGCCGGCATGGGAGCGATCGGCGATCTTGCCGAGCCGATGCCGCTCGAGGAGTTCGCGCGGAACGTGCGTGTGGCCTGCAATGCGCCGGCGGCCCGCGTATCGTGCGCCCACGCGGGCGACATGATGCGGCCGGTACGGCGCGTGGCGATCCTCGGCGGAAGCGGCATGAGCTTCTACGATCGCGCGGCACGCGCCGGAGCCGACGTGATGATCACCGCCGATGTGCGGTACCACGGGTTCCACGCGGCCAACGACGCGACTGCGGTGATCGACCCCGGCCATGCCGAGTCGGAGGCGTTCGTCGCCGATGGAATGCTCACGCTCGTCGAGCGAACGATCGCCCGCACGGGGGCACGGATTCAGGCCGTGCGACTGACCGAGCCGACCAATCCGGTCTGCTTTGTCATCTAGGAAAAGAACGATAGATTTTGCTGTCGATACTCTATACGGAGGCTATACATCGTGGAAGAATTACTTCGCACTCTCTACCGGTTGCAACAGATCGATCTCGAGCTCGACGAGCTCAACGAGGGGAGCGGCGATCTGCCCAGCGAGGTTGAAACGCTCTCGCGCAAGATCGAGGCGGCGGCCGCGGCGATCGCGGTCGAGGAGGAGAAACTGCGCAACCTTCGCGAGTCACGCGCCGGTTCCAACATCGCAATGCAGGAGTTGCGTGAGCGCGTGAAGATGTTGAACGAGCGGCTGCGCACCGTGCGCAACAACCGCGAGTACGAGGCAACCACCAACGACATCGCGTCGGCCGAGGTGGAGCTTCAGACGATGGAGCGTTCGATGGTGACCTACAACACGCAGGAGGCCGCGCACATCCGCGACGCCGAGGGGTTGAAGAGCCAACGCGACGACATGATCAAGGAGATGGAGGAGAAGAGCGACGCCCTGAGCACGATCCGCGACACGCATGCCGACGAGGTGACCGATCTGCAGACGAACCGCGAGGCGTTGATCGCGCAGTTGGGTGAGGACATCATCAAGCGCTACAATCACATCCGCAGCGCCTACAGCGACGCGGTGGTGAAGGTGCGCAAGGGCGCGTGCAGCGGATGCTACCGTGCGATTCCCCCGCAGACGCTGGTGGAGATGCGCCGCCTGGAGCAGTTGTTCGTCTGCGAGAACTGCGGGCGCATCATCGTCGATGAAGAGATCGCCGTTCCCGTATCGGTGAGCTGAGCCGTACCGATCGCGCGGAGACGACAAGTTCTTTGACATCATCCGGAGTGCGTCGGGCAGTCGCTCCCGGCTTCAGAGCCGGGGGAGGAACGTCCGAACTCCACAGGGCAGCGTGCCAGTTAACGGCTGGGCGCCCAATCCGATTTGCGCAAGCAGACCGGAGAGGCGACGGAAAGTGCAACAGAAAGGATACCGCCTCGATCGTCCGGCTTGCCGGGGATCGGGGTAAGGGTGAAATGGTGAGGTAAGAGCTCACCGCGCAGCGGGCAACCGGTGCGGCAGTGCAAACCCCACGCGGAGCAAGGCCAAATAGGGCGTCGGATGAAGCGGCCCGCTTCCAATGGTCTCGGCAGCGAGACCCGGCTTCCCACGGGAAGCCGCCCGGCGCCGGGTAGGCTGCTCGAGGGCACGAGCGATCGTGCTCCCAGATAAATGGCTGCCTCCCCCGCGCGAGCGGGGCAGACAGAATTCGGCGTACAGACGCGCTTCGGATGAACGTCAAGGATCGAAACGCCGGCAACACGGCCGGCGCGTTGGAGCCGCGAGCATGGCGCTCCCGGAATGCCTGGGTAGTGATGCGTGCGCATCTTCGCCTCCCGGTCCCCTTCCCTTCCCCACACAAACGCTCTCTCTCCGGTATCCACCGCAAGCCGCATCGATCATGACAAAGCCTCAGACGCTCGCATTGCTCGCAACGGTGCTTGCCGTGGCGTTCTCCTGCTTCGATCCGCCCTATCCCCACCAACTCCTCCTTCAACACATCCCCACCGCGCTCGGGCTTGCGCTCGTCGTCTGGTTCATGCGACGGCATCCGTTGAGCAACCGGAGCTTCGCCGCGGTGCTCGGCTTCACGCTCGTGCATGCGCTGGGCGCCCGCTACCTGTATACGTACGTGCCGTACGACGCCTGGAGCACGTCGCTGTTCGGCGTCAGCATCTCCGAGCTGTTCGGCTTCCATCGGAACCACTACGACCGCCTGATCCATTTCACCTTCGGCCTGCTGATCGCGGCGGTGATGCGCGAGATCGGCGCGCGGCACCTCGGGCTCTCGCGGCGCATGGCCGCCTACGTGGCCGTCGAGTTCGTGATGGCGTGCAGCATGCTGTATGAGGTGGCCGAGTGGCTGGTTGCCGTCTTCCTTTCCGCCGGCGCTGCCGATGCCTACAACGGCCAGCAGGGAGATGTGTGGGACGCGCAGAAGGACATGGCGCTGGCGATGCTCGGGGCGCTGGTCACGATCGGGGCGGGGGCATTGCGCGGGTCGCGGCAGAGATCCATCACCCCGCCGTGACGATCCGTCACGGTCATGCGTACTAAATGAGTAATGCATCGACATCGGCTCGGGCGTATGTTCCGCTCCGGAGCCACCGCCCCTTTGATGCCTCCCTCCCATGGTTTGTTCCGTATGTTGGGCTCAAGCAGTATTCATGTACAGGGAACTCGATATGAATGCCGGCACTCGACTTATCATCACTCTCTCCGCTCTCGCGGCATGTTGGCTTGCGGCAACGCAGCTCTCTATTGCACAGCCCAAAGGCTGGCCCTGTGACTACGGCTATCGACCGGGGAACACATGGTTTTATCGGTCGACGAGTTTTCCTGGTGAGATATACAAACAATCGGTAGTTCGAGACTCACTGGGCGCATATGGTGAATACTGGGTGTATCTCACGACCGATATCACGAATGAACATTCATGGCTCCGAATAGACAGCACGTGCGTCTTCGATGGATTTACAAATCCCGCATCGTCGTCATTTCGCCGTTCGTTCATAGCGAGTGCGGATTCCGGCGATTGGTGGATAGTTGATTCAATCGAGAGTCAGCCGCCAGCAAAGGCATTCATTGATTACACTACTCGATTTGTCCTTTTCGGTCGATGGGTTCAATCTAAACATGTCGTGTACTACTATGGTGAGGAACCTGGGGTAGATTGGTATGGTGCTGCCGAATATGCGGAAGGAGTTGGCGTCATTCGTAAGTGGCGTCATCCAAGCGGCTACGACGAGATCGTCGGTGCGATCATCGACGGCAGAAAATATGGTGTCA
>CAZJYH010000395.1:0-5073 GCA_964549365.1 uncultured Alphaproteobacteria bacterium | reverse complement strand
GTCGCGGAGTCAAGTCCGCGATAACGTGCGTGGCCGGTGCGGGTCGCGGAGTCAACTCCGCGACAACGGTAGTGGGTCTGTTCGCCGCGCGCACGCCACCACATGCCCATCCGGATCGAGCGAATACGCCACGTCGTCACCCCAGTCGCGCGGAGCGAGCGGGCTCAGCTCGCGCGCGCCGGCGGCAAGCGCGCGGGCGTGATACGCGGCGGGATCATCCACGGTCAAGTACAGCTCCGCGCGCGGCGCCCCATTGGCCGCGGCGGGATCCGGGAGCGCATCGCCGAGCAGCCGCCTGATCCCCGCCTCCGGCATCAACCCGAGCACGCACCCCTCGCCGAGCGCGAACTCGGTCATGCCCGGCACGTCGAGCGTCGGCTCGGCGGCGAGCACGCGGGCGTAGAAGTCGCGTGCCCGCTTCTGGTCCGCCACGTAGAGGATGATCTCCGCCTTCATTCCGTATTCCTTGATGTGAGATCGACGTTATCGTACGATGCGCACGCGCGCACGCGTGAACGCGCCGGGCAAGTGTAGAGACGGGTTTGAAAAGTCGTTCACCGGTGCAACTCCCGGATTGTCATCCCCGCGGAAGCGGGGATCCACACTGCCACCACCGAGATTCCCGCTTTCGCCCCGATTGAATCGGGATGTACCACGGGATGACAAGGGGGATGATCCCTCGTCATCGGTATCCGAGTGGCTCACTTGATTGTTATCAAACAGCCCCGCAATGGCTTCGCATCGATCGGCCCCCGTCAAGGGACACTCATCGGTAGCGGCGCCCACGTTCCTCACTCCGCCGGCGGCAGCAGGTCGATGCGCCCCTGGAAGTAGATCGTCGGAAAGGTCGAGAGCACGCCCGGTCCGAGCCGGCGGATGTAATCCACCTCGCCCGTGTAGGTGTGGAACTCGATCGTGAAGTCGGGATCGTTCGGGAACTGCGCCCAGATCACCACGCGCGTCAGATGTTCGGCGCCCCCCTCCATCAGTTCCATATGGTCAGGCCGCTCGCGCGTGCCGGTGCGATAGTGGTCGTGCACGTAGAAGTGGAGCGCCTCGTGCAGGATCACCGTGCCGACGTTGCGATTGGTGTTCTGGAAGATCACGTTCGGCGCGCCCTCCGGCGAATTCGCCGTGCGCCGGAAGGTCGTGAGCCCGGCGAGCGTCTGCATGCGGTAGTTGCGCACGAAGTCGATCCCAACCTCCGTCAGCAGCGGCCGTGCCACCTGGTCGATGAGCATGTGGTCGTCCGGATCGGTCGTGCAGGTTTCGCGCATCGTGGCACGGTCCACGCCGAACGCCACGCGGGCGATCACCGCAAGCGCGGCATCCTCATCGGGGACGACTTCGGCGGCGAACTCGTCGGGCTTCAGCCCCCGTACGGATCGGTCGCCGGAGGTGTGGGTCGGGCTGTTGTACGCCGCCGAGAACGTCTTGCCGCCGGAGATGTACGATCCGAACTGCTGGTGGATGGCGTCGTCGATGCGCTGCACCAGATCCGCGCTCGACGTCCGCTCGTTGCCGTTGCGCTTGATCTTCGCCATCCCGCTGTCGTACGTCATCCGCTGACGGGTCTTCTCGCGAACGCCGGCGATCGCGACCAGCCGCGCGCGTTCCCCCTCGTCCGGGCAGAAGCGGGGATCGATCGTCCCCTCGCGAATGTGATCCCAGATCGTCGGCTTCTCCTTCGCCGTCGTGCCGGGCGATGCGGCGTCGGGCGCGGCGGCGGCCTCGCGTGTGCGCTGCCAGATGTTCTTGTGCTCCCCCGCCTCGCCGCCTGCGGGTTGGCGCCAGACCCCGGAGCGTCCCTCGGCCACGTGCGCCAGCTCGTGCGCGATCAGCCGCTTCCCATCGTTCGTCTCCGGGTTGTACCGCCCACGGCCGAACGCCACATGACTTCCCGACGTGAAGGCGTCGGCATCGAGAGCGGAGGATGCGGCGGCCGCCGCGTCGCCCGTATGCACGCGCACGCCGGAGAAGTCCGTTCCCATTCGCAAGCCCATCTCCGCGGCGACCTCGTCCGGAAGCGGCGTTCCGGTCCCGAGCGCCGCGCCGATCTCCGGCTCGATTGGTGCCGGGGATGCAATGCGCTGCGATTTCTGCGCGCGATTCGGGACGTGCTCGCCGGATGTGGCCGCGTCGGCGGCGCGCTGCGCCTCGCGCTCGTACGGGTGGTGCGGCGGCTGAACGAGGACGCCGCCGAGCGAACCGGAACGGCGCTGC
This sequence comes from uncultured Alphaproteobacteria bacterium, assembly GCA_964549365.1. Classification (GTDB taxonomy): domain Bacteria; phylum Bacteroidota; class Ignavibacteria; order OLB7; family OLB7; genus JAFDZV01. Next base: position 2,850 of record CAZJYH010000395.1, on the reverse strand, counting down.
GCACCGTGCCCCGCCCCGCGTGTGGGTCGGGCGTCCGACTCCGGCCTCTCCTCCGCGGCCGTCGGCTGCGCGCCCCGGTGTGTGCTGCTCTTGCTGCGAAACGTGACCTGCATGATGCTCCCGTCGGAACGGCTGATGGATATGAACGGCACGAATCCGTGGGCGGCCGCGCGGCCGCCTGTCTGGGGAGTTGGATGTGCGAGATGGTGTGCCCGGCATTGGCGCGGCTCTCACCGCAACCCGGCGTCGGGATGTGTGCATCCGGAACGTCGTGCCCGGGCCGTCGGGCGAACAAAACTAGGCGCTCGGATCGCCGGAGTCAAGCGGCGCCGCGGCCGTCTGCTTCGGAGTCGGCCGTCTCAGCAGCGACCAGGCGAGCAGCAGCACGCCGGCCGTGACGGCCATGTCGGCGACGTTGAAGATTCCGGTGCGGAGCTGCGGGAACCCGACGCTCACGAAGTCGGTGACGGCGCCGAACGCGGCACGGTCGATCAGATTGCCCACGCCGCCGCTCGCGATGAGCGAGAAGGCCACGATCTCCCGCGTGCGCAGATGACGAGCGCGCAGCACATACCAGACCATCGCGGCGAGCGCGATCGACGTGAGCGCCACGAACAGGAGCATGCGCGTCGTCTCCGGCAGTTTCGCCCCCATGCTCAGGAACGCGCCGCTGTTCTCCGCGTACTCGAGCCGAACGACGTCGTTCAGCAGCGACACCGCCTCGCGCTGCGCGAGCGCCGTGCGCGCGATGTGCTTCGTTGCCTGATCGCATCCGATGCAGACGACGGCGAGCGTGAGGAGCAGAAGGAGCCGGCGGGATGTCGTGATCATCGTGTCGTTGGATTGAGTCATTGATTCGTTGCTCATGACAACGCAACGTGAGCCGGAGCCTTTCGCCCTTCCAGGGCTGGACCTCGATCTCGTGTTCGCTCCCAAGGGCTCACGCCCTTGGCTATTACCTTTCGCCCTTCCAGTCGAAGATCCCGATCCATCGAGGGGCGAGGAAAGACCAAGCAGGTGGCCATTGTCCAGGAATGCCGCGACGTCGGTGCGGTGTCGGTTCTCGGCATGATATCGCCGACACCTAGAATTGAAGTGCAATGTAGCCGAAGTGTGCCGATCGGCGAGCGCCGTTATGGCCGTCGCACTTCGTCACGAGCGCGGGGTTGGCGGCGCGGCGTCGTTGGTTATCTTTGTCGACCGATCGCAGGGTGCCCCGCATGTGCGGGGAGAATAGGGAATGCCGTGCGTCCCGTACGGGACTAATCGGCAGCGGTTGCGCCGCTGTAACGGGCGACGATTGCTTCATCGACAGGCCACTGCCTACCACGGGCGGGAAGGCCGGAGCAATCGGATGACCCCGAAGCCAGAAGACCTGCCCTGCGATCCTCATCCGATGATCGGCTCCAACTCATGGGGCCGTTCGGCTCTCGCGCCAACGAGGGTGATGAGGAGATGGTCTACAACCCTCCCTGCCCGCGGCCTCCCCGGCATCTCACGCGGCCGACCACTGTAGCATCATTTCCCCGTCTCGTCACTCATCATGCGTCCCGCATTGGCGGTTGGGACGCTGCCTCGGAGTTCATCCTCTATGCCCATTCGTACGCATCACGGTACGGCGTTCCTCGTCGTGCTTGCAACGCTTCTGTTCGCGGTCGGAGCCACGGCGCAGGAATCGCGCCGCATCATCACCGACAAGGCGCCCGCCTATCTCTTCGCGGAGCCCGGCTCCGGGCACATGCACGTCCTCACCGCCGGAGTCGATCGGAACTTCAACGGCGTCTTCGAGCCGGACTCCGGCGACGCCCCGCCGCGATGGATGGTGATCGATGTCACAACCGAACGGGTGATCGATTCGGTCACGTTCCCCGGCTTCTTCAACTCGTTCCCGATCCGCCCGGGCGTCGACCTCAGGAACCACCGTCTGTTCCTTCCCCAGCTCGGCCGCGTGCGGTGCTTCGACATCACCACGCGCGCGCTGCTGATCGATACCGTCGTGCTCGGATCCTACGCTGCCGTCTCGTACGACCGCGTCTACGATAACCTGCTCCTCTCCGAGCGTCCCGGCTTCAGCGAGCCCGGCGTGCTGAACGTGGTGAGCGCGACCGGAAGGCTGCCGCTTGCGCGCATCGCCACCGGGGCGAACCCGGGGATGAGCGTGGTGGTCGGTGACGACACCGTCGGCACGGATTACTACGTGCTGGCCGAGGGGAGCTTCGGCAGTCCCGATGCGGCGGTCGGCTACGCGCGGCTGCGCCCGGACATCTACAACGAAGCCAACGGCAAGCCGATGGGGGGCGGGGCCAGCTTCATGGCGCTGCGCGGTGAGAACGCCTACATCGCGCTCGGCGGCGGACAGAAGCTGCACGTGATCAACACGCGCACGCACCGCGATCTCCAGTACTCGCCGGTGACCTTCGGCGCGCCGCGGCAGAACGGCCCGCGCACGCTGGCGTTCCAGTCGGACGACGTGGTGATCGTCGGCACGTACAACGGCGAACTGATCCGCATCGCGACGGCCGACGGGCATATCATCGACACGATCGCGATGCGCGGCAAGGTGGAGGCGATCGCCGTGGTTGACTCGCTCGCGTATGTCGCGATCTCCGCGAAGCTGACCTCGGGTCTCGACTCGGTCGTGCAGGTGGTGAACCTTCGCACGCGGTCGATCACGAACACCATCACGCTCGGCGCCGAACCGGCCGCGGTGTTCGCCTCGGCGAACGGGGACGTGCAGGTCATCGGCAACAACGGCGGCGGCGCCGTGAAGTTCTGGTGGACGATTGATCCCGCCACGAAGGCGGTCAAGGCCACGCGCTCGTTCACCGGCACGCTGACCACGCCCCTCCG
>CAZJYH010000394.1:3918-5076 GCA_964549365.1 uncultured Alphaproteobacteria bacterium | reverse complement strand
GCTCTGATATCGGGCATGCGTCGGAAGAGACGACCACCGGCGAAGTATGCATTGTGCCACAACGCCGTATGGTTCTGTGACCACCATATCGGCAGACGCACGCGCACGCATGACCAGATGATACAAGCGGCACGTTCCGGCAAGCAGAACATCATCGAAGGAAGCATGGCCTCAGCCACATCAAAGGAAATGGAGATTCGGCTGACCAACGTTGCACGCGCAAGCCTAGAGGAGCTGCTTGCCGACTACCGCGACTATCTCCGTGTGCGTGGCCTCGAGGAGTGGCCGCCGAACCATCGCTACCGACACAGGCTCACGGAATTGTGCCGGACACCGGGTTGCACCTACGCTACATTCCGCGCGGGAATTGAACATCCAAGCCCAGCAATTGCAGCAAACGTGATGATCGGCCTCATCCGCGTGACCAGCTATCTACTCGACCGGCAACTGTAACATCTGGAAGCGGCATTTATCGCCGAAGGCCGAATCCGTGAACGAATGGCGCGAGCGCGACGGCAACGACGTGACGCTGAGAGATAACATCCACTGATTCAACGTACCCCCCGCCCCCTCAAAACGCATACCCCAGGCCGATGTGCACGCCGGCACCGAAGTAGTACACCCATGAAACGCCGATCCGGAGGAAGTCGCCGCCGGTCGAGGGTTGATAGCGATAGCCGAGCGCGGCCGCCGGCGCGACAAATACCGGCCGTGCTCCGATGCGGGTCCACCACGCCGTCTGGTTCGACTTCGACCGGTCACCCTGCACGCCGCAAACGCCGAGGCCCGTCTCGAGGCCCCCGTCCTGACTCGTCAGATAATTCAGCATCAACAATCCGGATGCCCCGGTGAGGATCGCTTCACGCCGGGTGTCGAAATAATAGCCGACGCCGACACCGGCGCGCACGGAAAAATGACGGCTGATAATTCGTTCGTAATTGAACGAGAGCACGTTGGAGATGATGATGGTGGAGTTCAATTCGCCGTACACGATATGTCCGGGAGGGAGCCGCAGAGTCGCGTCCGAAGAATCCAATGCCTCGGGATGAGTCGAAGCAGTGGCCCGGGCGCCGGAGTCGAGCGGGATGCGGCCGAACCGATAATGCAGCTCGGCCGCCGCGCCATAGGTCGGCTCGAAGTAATTGAGGTGGGCGTGCA
>CAZJYH010000394.1:0-3908 GCA_964549365.1 uncultured Alphaproteobacteria bacterium | reverse complement strand
CCGAGAAGCCGCCTGACCGCGAAGCCCTCAAGCTTCCGCCCGAAGACGGCGACGCGCCGCTCCACGAGGTCGGCCGCGACGCGCTCTCGGTGTTCCTCTACCTGGCGTTCACGGACAAAGAGCTGGGCGAGCTCTTCAGCGCGCTGCGGCTGAGCATCCCGGGCTTTCGCATCGACAAGCTGTCGGGCGTGCAGACGGCCGACCACCGACAGCCGTTCGCCGATCGGAACGCGCGCGTGCAGGTCCACGGGAATGCCGAGCATCGGCAGATCGGAGACGAAGTAGACGGTATCGAATCGGCTCAAGAGGCGGCGCCGCACGTTGAAGAACCCCACGACACCGAAGCCGGCGTCCACTCCGAGGAGCAGCGGCCCGACGTTCCACTCCGCGCCGAGCACCAGGCTCGCCTCGTACCGCTGGAGAACGATATTCGGCTTCACCGCCCGCGCGCGATCCACATACTCGTCATAGTGGCGGCGCTCAGGATCGATTGCTGCGCGCAGGGCAACGAACTCGCCGTCGAGGCGATAGGCCACCTCGGCGCCGACCAGCAGCCCAAGCGAAGTGGTGCCGAAGCTGAACCCGGCCGTGATCGCTCCCTTGTGATTCGACGGACCCGCCGCCCGCGCAACGCCGGAGCGGAGCGAGTCGCCGTCGAGGTCCGCGTGCGTCTGCGCCCGAACGTGCGCCGCCGCCATCGTGACGAGAAACGAGGCGAGCGTGGCGGTACGAAGGGAACACAACATGAGCCAAGGGGATCGAATGGAATGCGGGACCGTGCGACGGCAAGCGCGTGGCCGGTCGCCAATGCATGGAGGAATGCCAATAGAACCGCGAGGGGTGCGGATGTAACGGGGGGATAACCGGCGAGCCCCGGCCGCATGGTTCACGGTCGGGGCTCGGGTTGAAGAAGCGTGTGGAACGCGACGTGACTGATTCGAGGCGCGCCGGCATCCGGTCCGAAGCACTTCATCCGAGGCACCGCCCTCTCAGTGACCTCTCGCTCACACTGCCGGAATGTACGCGACCACACAATTCATCGGATCGATTCGATCCATCACGCACTATCGAACAATAACGACCTTGGTAACCTTGACAGTATCTCCGAGTAAGACTCGACACATGTACAGGCCGTCAGGGATATCAGATGCGTCGATGTGTACAACCTGATCGCCCGGCTCAATTCTCTCGACAACCCTCACCAACCAGCGCCGTCCGACAACGTCGAACAGTTCTACGATAACGCGCGCTTGACTCTCGACAGATGTTCTCAATACGAGACCCGACTGCTCGAACAGAACAGAGGTAGTGCCGCGAACCGAGCGGCCATCACGAACGGCACACAACGAGTAATCGCTGAGCGCCAACACATTCTTGTATGTGAGTTCCGCAGTAACCAGAGAATCGTGTACGCCATCCGCATAGTACGGTGATTCGCAGAATCGGTACCTCAGACTTGGCCAATCAGCATATCCGACAAGACTTTGCCTCCCGCTCCTTGGCTCAGTGGTTGAATCCAGCGCGTTAATATCGGCAGCAATCAATTGCGTGTCAATCTTGCCATTCTGATTCCAATCGACACTCCCGGTGTCGAGAGGGGCATGCGCGAACGACTTTGATTGTGGAACCACGGCAAAAGGAACGCGCAGCGCCGGCGCACCAAATGGCGGACCACCGAACCCCACGACTTCATCCAGGGCAGCTTCCTCCAGATTACGCAGGGCGATCCGCGAATACCGAAGCTCCCAATCGCCGTACCTCTGCCAACCATTTGGAACCTGCCATGCATAATTCATCACGCTGATATAGTTCGGCTTGTAGTTGACGTCGTCGCCACCGCCATGTCGCAAACCGAGATTATGGCCGAGTTCGTGCATAAATGTACCGGCCTGCTCTTCGACCGTTCCACCTTGGCCGCCATGCCAGCCACCGAGCGTAACCAGAAAATCATTGCCAAAAATCTCACCTCGACCCGAACTACCATCAGTCCCATAAGATAATCCAAAGATGCAGTAGTGAAACACTCTGCGACACGCAGCGCTTATGATCGGCCAATTAGCAGAGTGCCGCTGTTTTTGCGATCCGAATTTTTGCCGCTTCAATTCATCAAAGCCGACAGGCCACATATTCCGGTCCAGGTTCAGCCACGGAGCTCTCGGGATATCCGATTCATCGACCACGACATGAAGATTGATTCCATTATTACTGTCCGGATTACCGACGAGATCATTTGGAATGGAGGCAAACGCCTCGCGAACGGACTGGGTCGCCTGCGGAGACGGTGCAAGTCCTTGCATGGCATCCACCTCGACAAAAACATCCTTGTGATCGGGCCGTGCGCCCATCGCATACAGGTCTAGGTCCACGACGCCATCAATGTCCAGATCGATCCCGCCGGCGACTTCCCAGGAATCGGGGATCCCATCCTGGTCACCATCATCTCCCGCATCACAAACATCAAACTGCCGCACGACGGAGAATTCGCCACTTTCACCGAACACAGAATCACTTTCAGTGCTGCTGACACGGACACGGCAACGCGCGCGCGCCGCATCCGGCACAACGAAATATATCGGACCACTCCGAGCCTCGACATCCGGCGCAAGCATCTGCCACAACGCACCGTTGGATCTCAACTCGACATTGACTCGCCTGACCCCGGCCCTCGCGGTCCATTCCACCCTCGACTTTGATCCGCCCAATAGACTCTGGCCACCAACAGGGTATGTAACGACAATGGAGTCGATGGAGGACCCGGCTGATAGTATCGAAAACACCCCGCTCACTGCAACGGGCGATCCGCTCGCATCAGCGACTCGGATCAAGCAGTTATCAGACTCCGGCCCGGTCACCTCCCACTCGTATGCCCCAAGGGAGGCACCCACCGATGATGCAATGCCCGTCCACGTTGATCCACTGTCGCGACTCAACTCGATATCCACGGTCGCGACTCCGGACGACGTCCACGCAACCTGTCTACGAGTCCCGATCGTCCATACATCCCCCGTACGCGGCCGTACGACTTCGACTTTCTTCTGCGGACACACGGCATACCCGGAGACGAAGTTCAGCCAGAAGTCCGTGTTCGCATCGATGTCGAAATAGATCAGCGTGTCGCCGTGCGATGCAAGGCCGTGCGCGTTCTTGATGGTCGGCGGGACATGATTGCCCGATGTCGATGTGATGTTGTTCAGCAGGCTGTCGCCGTCGTCCGTCAGGACATAGAGCGATTGACCGGCATCGTTCCCGTACCCATGCGTCACGATCACGCAGCCGCCCGGCGCAATCACCTCCCGCCAGTCCAGATAGTTATCGCCGTTCGATTTCTCGATGCCGGCGATCGCCGTACCCCAGCGGTCGTAGTCCGCAAGCCTGGCACAGGCCGGATATGCTGAGTAGTGCTCCAGATGGCAGGAACTTCCCGCGCAGGTCACGACCCAGAATGAACTGTCCGGCGCAACCGCAACGGAGGCTGGGCCTTGCCCGGTAGTCACTGTCGTGTCCAACCTCCCTTCGCGCGTATAGATGGCGACGCCCGTACCGCCAACGACATATACCCTGTCATCCTTACCGGCGGCCACCGGTGACTTGTAGTAATCGGATGCCACCGAAACACCGAACGACGTGAGGAGTTGACCACTCCCGTCGTAGGTCCGAACGCTCGAGCCGTCACATACCAGGAACTCACCGCTCCCATTGATCGCGAATCCATACGGGGCGAACCGCAGGTCCAGCGGGATGGTGCGCGTGATTGAGATATTGTTCGGGTCGGCGAGCGACACCTCGCAAACACGAGCGGGGTCCCCGCCGTAGGACCGCGCGAGGATGTACCAGCGCCCGTCGTGGTAGGCCGAATAGTAGAACTGCGCGCCGTCGAGCCAATTCTGCACACGCGTTGATCCTTTGGT
>CAZJYH010000393.1:3082-5083 GCA_964549365.1 uncultured Alphaproteobacteria bacterium | reverse complement strand
CGCTCGGGATCGCCTTCCCGGCCCAGGCCTGGCGAGGTGACCGCGCAGAACACGAGCAACGTGCCGTACATCATCACGGGGCTGGAGGTGTACGCCACGGACACGACGTATGCGCAGGGATCGCCCCGATACCCGCTGGCACGCGGGCCGATGGGGCGTCTTGTGCCGATGAAGGATTATATCATCACCCTGGCGCCCCCCGTCGCGCCGCTGCCGCTCAACCCACTGCCGGCGTATCCGCTGGTGATGCCGGTGGTGCCGAGTTCCACGACGATGTACCTGACGTTCATCGGGCAACGTCCCGGCAAGCGGTTCGCGCGGCTCTTCCTTCGCACCAACTGCCTGAACTTCTCCGGACCGGATACCAACGGCGTCTCTACGCCGGGCCTGCTCCGCATGGATCTGTTCGGGCGTGGGCGCGGCGGCTCGATCGCCGACGGCGGAAGTGTCGTTCCGAAGGGGGTGACATTCCCGGACACGCGCCTGGACGACAGCGCCACGGTGAGCGTCGTTCTCGCAAACACGGGCGTCTGTGATCTGCGCGTATCGCTGCGCGATATGGCGATCGTGGCGGGGGATGTCGAGGAGTTCCAGGTCGTCGGCGGGCCGTACGGCGTCGTCGACCCCGCGACCAACGACCTGATCATCGCTCCGGGGATGCGCGACTCCGTGATGGTGCGGTTCAAGCCCTCCACGGTGGGCTCGCGTCGGGCCACGCTGCGCCTGCGCACCAACGACTCGGCGATCGCCGCCCCGGCGAACGGTGAGCGCGGCATGGTGTACATGGATCTCTACGGCCGTGGGAAGGGGGAACTGTACGGCACGGGGGCCGATCTGGGACAGGCTCTGATCGGAGGGGGCGCAGCCGAGTTTGCGCACGGCCTCCTGCGGTTCCGCAACGCGTTCACCACGCCGCTGCGGATCGACAGCATCCGGATACTGGGAGCTGATGCGGGCGAGTTCCAGCCGGACGCCGGCGCGCCCGCCTGGCCGCTGCCGGGGGAGAAGATCGCCTCCGGCGCGGAGCTGACGCTCGGCGTCGCGTTCGCGCCCATCGCCGGCGGAACGCCCGGTGAGCGGAACGCGGTGGTGCGGCTGTATGCCGAGGGTGGCGTGCAGCTGGATGCCGTCCTTCGCGGCATCGCGGGGACGCGGACGATCGGCGTGGAGCCGTTGAACGTGCAGTTCGGGACCGTGAGCGTCGGCACGGCGGTGCGTCGCACGGTGACCGTTCGTGCAACCGGAACGATGCCGCTCAAGCTGACGGCGCCGGTTCTCGCGCCGGTCTCGACGGACTTCTCGCTCAGCGAGATGCCGCGCCTGGAGCTTGCCCCGGGGCAGACCGAGTACGTGGAGATCACGTTCAAGCCGGGGACGGCGGCGGCAGCGTCGGCGACGTACACGTTCGGCAGCAACGCGACGAACGGCGACCAGGTGGTGAACCTGAACGGCACCGGAACGCGGACGCGGCTCAAGGATGATCCGTCATCGTCGGCCACGAGCGCCGGCGCCGGGGGCGTCGGGATCGTCGGGCAGGGAGCGAACTACTCCATCAGCGGCGTCGCTGGGGTGCGCGATGCGAGTGGCCTTGCGCTCTTCGAGGGGGTGCCGAACCCGGGCAACGGCGTGGTGGCGATCGGCTACATGATGCCGGGGCGCGCCGAGATGACGCTGGAGATCTTCGACGCGGCGGGGCGGCGCGTGCTGGCCCCCGAGACCGGCGTGCGCGATGCCGGCGAGCATCGGATCATGGTGGACGTCTCGGCGCTGCCGAGCGGCGCCTACATGTGCCGGCTGGTCTCCGGTGGGCGCGTGCTCGCGCGCCCGCTGCTGGTGGCACACTGACGCCCGACGTCGTGACGTAGACGCATGGCAACGAGAACGGCGGCTCCGAGATGATCGGGGCCGCCGTTCGTGCGTAGGGATGATTGCGGCGCGATCGAATGCTGATCGAAGCGCGATCCCTGTCGGGGCGACACGAAGCACGCGGCACGTATAGCC
>CAZJYH010000393.1:0-3072 GCA_964549365.1 uncultured Alphaproteobacteria bacterium | reverse complement strand
GGTGGCCACCGGCACGCCCTTCCTGGTCCTGACCAACAACGCCACGTTCACGCCGTATGCCGCCGTGATGGTTGCCACGAACGGTACTTCGGCGCACAACGACGCGTCCATGGTGATGCGGTCCGACACTCCGGCCAACAGGCCGATGCCCGGCGTGACGAACGCCCCAACATACGACAACGAGTCGACGACGGCTCCGGCGCGCGCATTCGCGAGCCAGAACACGCCAAGGCGCAGGCATGAGTACGGGACCAAACGTGTCGATGACCACGAGTAGGTTGCACCGGCGGAGAACTCCACAAGATCCGCGGCCGCATCCTCGGCGACCGCGTCGTGCCGCTTGCTCTCAAATCGATAGTACTCGAGCGCGACGGCCAACGCGATATGTTCCAACGGTGTCGGTTGATGATACCGACCACCAAACCCATAAGCGATCGTCGCCTCGGCGTAACGCTGATCCGGATGCAGCGGCAACCGAACGCCGGCCGTGACGCCGATCGCATGCGGCGTCAACACTTCCTGGGAGATCAATCGACTCAGCGATGGGACTACGATCCAGATCGCAACGATGAACGCCGTTCGATTCCTCATGTTCCTCATGATGGTATCGCCCCGTTGTTGAGATGATCGATGAATATTTGCCGCGCCGCTGACCCGCGACGTGCCGGATTCCGTCGTGCGAGCAGGTGTGAGCCGGCGGCCCCAATTCGGAGGTATGCCTTACATCCCCTTCATGACTCCGATGAACGCCGCCATCGCTGAACCCCAGGCGGCGTGATATATCGTGCTGGCGACAACTCCGGCTCCGTTCTGCCCGGTCCCATGTGCTCCGATGAATCCGACGATTGCGCCCATCACGTCGCCGACGATCAGGCCGCCCAGTGAGATCATAGCCGGATCCACGTTCGCGTGCCCGCCGTCCTTCCAATACACGGCGCTCCCCAGCGCTATGTTGCTGATTGTGCGAAAGACCACACCGGTCGCATCGACGTTGCCGGAAGCCGTGTCATGAATCGTCCGAATGTCGTCGAGCAAATGCCCGATGTAGGCATCGCCACGTTCCCACCGAAATGTCGCATTGTCGTAGTGATCGCCGAGCCGTGCGCAATACTGTTCGAGATATGATCGCTCCGTTGAATTGATAAGATTCTGGGTTGCCAACGTTCCGATCATCGCGTTCATGTATTCCGGTGATCCACGTCGGTGGCCGGTGGCGTCGGCATCCTGAAATATCCAGTCGACAAAGTAATTGTGCCATTCACCGGCTCGGTCGATTGCCTCGGGGCCGGTGATGAGCCCGGGGGGCTTTGGAAAATCCATGAAATGCTGACTCCTCTAATGAAGTGGTATGAGAACTCCATACGCGTGCGGCAATCCCGACGCGCGGCTTGAGATGTGTGCATCGCTTCTGATGCCGTATCTGGTATTAGTGTTGAAGTCGTTATGGGGTGTTGCGCGGTCCGTCTGGTTCGCCGTATTGATGCAGCATTGCCGCGTCAACCGCGAGTCATTTCGTTCCCGGAACCAGGGACCGGCCGAGGTTCCACGCGTTCCATTCAATGCCCGACACAGGCGTCGGGGTGATGCCTGGTTGATATCCTGCTGCATTCGTCCATGTGCCTCCTTACTCCACCCCCGGTCCCGACCCGCCCGTCGTCTCGTGCGAGATCGTCGCCTCCCAGTACTGCCCGTTCGCGTTGCGGCCCCCCTCCCAGTTCACGCGCCCATAGGCGTCGTATCGTACCACCGCCGTCCAGATCACGCCGTTCGAGCCGGTCCCCGTGAAGGTCGGCGGCACGCCGTTCGTCGGGTCGTTCGGCACCACCAGGTAGTCGCAGTTCTTGATGTAGATGTTCCCCTCGCAGTCGCGGCCGATCACGCTCAGCAGCTTGCCGTCCTCATACGTGCTCACCGACCACCATGTCTTGCCGTTGGAGCACTTCCCCTCCTCGTACTTGTTCTCCTGCGTGGCGGCGAAGGCGACGGTGGCGGTAACCAGTAGACAGAGGGCGGCACCCTGAAAAAAACGTCGAAGTATCATGGTTCAAGCTCTGGTTTGAATGTTGGAATCCTGTTCTCGGTCGGAATCGGGCCGTGGTGAATGTTGTGGGGGAATATTTTATCCGCCGGGCCTCATCCGAACCGTTACGAATGTACTATACGCCTCCGCCGTCGGACAAGTACACGTTTGTGTACCCCCTTACAGGGTACCGAAATGCCCATCGCGTCGGGTTTGCGTGGAAGAGAAGGGTGACGCCCCCCTTGAGTGGGTGCGGTCGGATTGTATAGTCCAGGGTTCGGGGGAGAGTGGTCGCGGGTGCTGTGATGCGCGTCCGGGCGTTCGAAAGGCGGAAGGGGGCCGTGTGCCCCTTCGGTACGGGCGCGGAGTAAAACTCCGCGAGAACATCGGAGCAGAACTGCGCGAGAAGATGATGCCGGCGTTCGAAGGGCGGAAGGGGGCCGTGTGCCCCCTTCGGTACGGTCGCGGAGTAAAACTCCGCGAGAACATCGGAGCAGAACTGCGCGGGAAGATGATGCCGGCGTTCGAAGGGCGGAAGGGGGCCGTGTGCCCCCTTCGGTACGGTCGCGGAGTAAAACTCTGCAAGAACGGTCGCGGAGTAAAACTCTGCGAGAACGGTCGCGGAGTAAAACTCTGCGAGAACATCGGAGCAGAACTGCGCGGGAAGATGATGCCGGCGTTCGAAAGGCGGAACGGGGCCGTGTGCCCCTTCGGTACGGTCGCGGAGTAAAACTCTGCGAGAACGGTCGCGGAGTAAAACTCCGCGAGAACGGTCGCGGAGTAAAACTCCGCGAGAACGGTCACTGAGTAAAACTCCGCGAGCACATCGGAGCAGAACTGCGCGGGAACATCATGACAACGCGGCGCCGTGCGCGCTACGGCACCAGGCGATTCTTCGTGCGGCTGATGAACGTTGCCTCGCGGATGTTCGGGAGGTTCAGGAGGTTCATAACCACGCGCGAGAGCCCGAGCCCGAACCCACCGTGCGGCGGGCATCCGAACTTGAAGCACTCGGTGTAGAACTCGATGTGTTCCAGCGAGATCCCCTTCTC
>CAZJYH010000392.1:0-5086 GCA_964549365.1 uncultured Alphaproteobacteria bacterium | reverse complement strand
CCCGCTGCCCGCCACTCGTCAGTCACGGATGTAATGAAAAGTTGCCTGGGAGGCGCCGGAGCAACTTGCCTGCTGGGGGCGCGTAGGGCGCTCCGATTCACAAACGGATCTCGACGGCGGGTGCGCCTGGATAGCAGAGACCGGATTAATTGTGGAAGACTTGCGCGGCGAACCGCATCGGCGTATGTTCGCGCCCGGCACACGATCCCGCCTTGACGGCTCTTTGCCGTCGATGCGCGTGTACCGTCGAACGTTTCTCCGCATTCTTCCGCCGACGACTCGAGAACACCCCATCGAGATCCCGAGAATCAACCGACTGTTCCGTTGGATGCGCGCATGACGTATGCGCCTGCATCCGTTCAATACACGTTCAACAACCTCATATACGCGATGAAACTATCCCTCGCAATTGCGGCGCTCGCGCTGCTGATGCTTGTCACGGGCTGCACCGACGACAGCACATCTCCGTCGAAGGCCGGCACGTTCAATGGGCCGACGGTCAACGTCGGCAAGGGTACCGCCAACTCCTGGGTTACGCTCGATGCCGACGGCAACCCGACGTCGATCGGCATGCTGGTGACGGCAGCCGGGCTGGACAGCCTTCCGACGGAAGAGACCTCCTACACCCTGGCGCTTCCGTCGCAGGCTTCGGCAACTGCGTATAATCATATAAGCTTCGATTGGAATCCCCACGGCCACGAACCGCCGGGCATCTACGACACGCCGCACTTCGATGTGCACTTCTATCATATCTCGAGCGCAGAGCGTGACATGATCTCGCCGCTCGACAGCGTCAACGGTCGCACGGCACCGGAGGCGGACGCCGTTCCCCAGTCCTACTTCACGCCTCCCCCGGGCGGCATCGTCCCACGCATGGGCATCCACTACCTCGACCCGACGTCGCCGGAGCTTTCGCAGACCAATCCGCAGCCGTTCGACAAGACCTTCATCTACGGCTTCTGGGCCGGCAAGATGATCTTCACCGAGCCGATGATCACGCTCGCGTATCTCAAGTCGAAGCCGAACTTCACACAGGATCTGAAGCTCCCGGTGAAGTATCCGAAGGCGGGCGTCTACTATGCCACCAAGGTCGGCATCAAGTACGACAGTGCGAAGAACGGCTACATCGTGTCGCTCGACGGGCTCACCAAGCGCTAGAGGCTGCGCGGGTAGTCCGGGTTTGACCGCCCACGACTGCCCCGTTATCCCCGGCACGGTTGAAACCGTGCGGCATCAAGAACTGATCACATCGATCGTCGAGGTTCCTTCGCCGTTGCGCGGGGGAACCTCGTTCGTTAGGTTGAACGCCGAGCGTGCGCGGCCACGGCCCCAAGCAAGGCGTCCGCGCGATCGCTCACCGCTCACGATCCACATTGTGCTCGTCATGGTTCCTCAGTTTCCGTTGGCCGGGTTCCTCGCTCTCTTCGTCGGTACAACACTTCTCGCACAGCCGCGCACGATCAATGTGAAGACGGCGCATCGGTACGACTTCAACGTGTCGGTACGTTCGGTCATGGGGGTCGGCTTCGACGCCGCGGACAGCACACGGATCGACGCACGACGAACATCGACGCTGGCCGGAGTGTTCATGCTGAAGGCGCAGCGCATGTGGCCCGACAGCATCGACTGGGAGCATGCCGTCGCGTTCGTTGAGGGTCGCGCGGTGGCGCAGCTGGGCCGCTCCTCGAACACGGACATGACTGTCAGAAGCGGGAACATCCGCAGCGGGTACGACGGATCGGTCACCGCCGGAACGCATTATGAAGGGGCGTGGGGTGATGACTTCGCCGCGGTGCTGGAATCGATCGGCTTCAGCGAGCGGCACTTCCAACAGCTCTTCCTGCTGCAGGGTGCGTTCGCCGCACACAGCGCCGGCGACACGTGGGAGCGCAGGCGCGACGGGCTTTCGACGGACTCCGGCCGGACGATCGATCAACACTACACGGTACACTTTCAGCACGACGGCGCGGTCGACACGCTTGCACGCCACACTATCCGCATCCGCTTCCGGTTCGACGTGGACAGCATCGTCACCACGACCTCCGGCGCCACAAGCGCAGCATCACGGATCTTGCGCGGCCGTCGCGGCGATGCCGTGACGGCATCGAAGACGAACGCCAACACGGCGGCTCGTCATCGCAGCACCGTGCGGGGCGTGATCACGGGCGCAGTGTATTACAGCCTTGACGATGGTCTGGTCGTGGCCTTCCGCTCGGAGCATTCCATGTCCGGTACATTCACAACATCATTCGCCGGCAAATCCGCAACGTCGGAACAGAGCGGCATCACCAGACAGAGCGGGATGTTGGAGATATCGCGGCGGAATTGATGGGGGTCGCGCCGGTGGTACCACCAGCGCGGCTGGGAGATTCCGACGGCCGACTCAATCAATAAAGAGTCGCCGCGCCCAATTAATGAAACGCCGCGCATGTTCAGAGTCCGCGTCGAGATATCGCTTAGTTATGGCGCCCCCATCGGCGTTCCGGGTTCCTGCTGCCAGGCAAGCCACGTATGGATCTGAGCCTTGATACGGTGATGTTCTATAAAAAGACGCTCGTTGTCGGGAATGTCATCAACGCAGGCCTTGGCCCGAGGCCAAAGCAAATCATCAGACGGGACGAGAAACGCCACAAAATGCTCGAGCATTCCGGGCATCAAATTGTCCGGCATGATCCAGATCCCGAACCGGGGTAACCCGTCTCCAACAACGACGGTTCCCTCCGGTGCGGGCATTTCCGGAATCCCCGAATAGCCAACATCGGTAAGTGTGTTCGAAACGGAGCGCCACCGCGCGTCAACATCCGTGTCGGCATCGACCACGATACCGAAGCACTCGAGATCACTCGCCTTCAATTGCACTCTGAACGCCCGAAGCACAGCATCGACACTATCTTTCGCCACAACACTGAACTCGGGTGGCAAGCCGTGGTGCTGGAACAGGTTGGAGAAGACGATGGCATCACTCTTCCCCTCAACCCATAAAATTCGACGATCGCCCATACGCTGTCACCGTACTTCAATATGTACACGGGTTGCAATGGCAAGCTCGCCGTCATCGAAGAGCACCGGGATAATTGTGCCGTTCCTACGCTCAAGACGAATCAACATTCCATCTCCCGCCGCACTCTCCGCCGTTGCTTCCTGAAATGCAGCGATGCATTCCCAACTATGCGTTGTCGCGAAGACCTGAACATTCAGTGAAGCAGCCAATCTCAACACGAGGAGCCACATGCTCTTCAGTACCGAGTAGTGCAGTCCGGTGTCTATTTCGTCGACAAGCAATAGACCATGCTGCGACGACACAACTCCGAGCACCAGGCCGAACATCCTTGTCAAACCGTCACCAAGACTGCGCAACGGCACAGGGCCCCGTTCACCTTCGACGCGAGCAATGGCAATTCGGGAATCACGACGTACATCCTTGCGCTCCACCAATGCAATGCGTTGTATACCCGGAACAATCAGTCGGAGGGCGTCCACCGTATCCTGCTCCGCGTCGGTGAGCGCGACGTCGTCCCACATACCGGCTATGGTGTGGGAATCCAGTCCCTGGGTCGAAACATAGGTCGACGGGATCTCCTCATACTCCGGCTCGTCACGCTCCCACGGTCGGAACAACTCCGCCTCGAGCCTGTGCAGCGTCAACTGCTCTCCGAACTGTGCCGCCAGCCGGATTTCGTCGATGTCGGAACCGTTTCGACCGGAATGCACTCGTTCCAGGCGCTCCGTGCCGTCACTCGATCGAATGCGTGAGAACAATTGCAGTGAAAGTGACAACCCGCGAGTGGACGGCCGCACGGGGCCGATGTACATCTGTTCCGGCTCATTCCAATCGATTCGGCGCCGACAAATCAACGGCTCGAAGGCCGCTACAAATCGATCGGCCTCCGTTTCGCGGCGAACCTCGCGGAGTCCGAACTCATCACGCGATGCGAGTATGGTGACGAAAGCGGACGGGTCACCCAGATGGGCGTACGCATGCAACGCCTCCAGAACCGACGACTTCCCGACCCCGTTCTTACCGACGATGAGATTCACGCGACCGAGGCGTTCGATCGTCAGATGTTCGAGTGCGCGAAAGCCTCGGATCTCCAGCGAATCCAGAATGAGTTCGCCCATTGTGTTCCTCAGAAATGTGATTGCATCGCATATAACTTACTATCCGCTACACGAACGGCCGACTCCTCAATTGCGGCAGCAAACACCCACCGTCGCAGTGAAATCGCCGCCCTACACATACGGCCCCACCAGATCCACGCAGACGTCCTCCCCGGCGAAGACCGCGCGCCACTCGTCGGCGGTGCGCCCGTTGACCGTCTCGAAGATCCTGCGCTTCACCAGAACGGCCCGCTCGCCGTCCACCAATCCGTCATCATCCCCCAGCTCTGCCAACCCCGTCAGCTCGCGGAATCGCGACCAGAACTTGGGCTCGACGGCCGCCATCGCCAGGTATCCGCCGTCGGCGGTGCGGTACATGTTGTAGCATGGGAAACGACCGTTGTGCAGGAACGTGGCCGGCGTGCGCGACTGGATCGACGCGGGGTAATACGCTCCCTGCGCGTGGTCGACGGCGTCCTGCAGATAACACCGGTTCTGGATCGGCTCGGCGCTCTCCTTCTGCCGGAGAATGGTCGCGAGAACGGTGATGGCGATGTGGTACGAAAAGAACATCCCGGTGACCGGAAGGAACGGCGGTGCGATGATATCGTCGGTGCGATCGAGCACATGCATCTTCAGGAGATTGCTCTGCGCCATGCTGTTCAGGTCGTGGGCGGAGTGATCGTCTCCCGGACGAAAGCCGAGCCGTGTGAACGAGACGCCGACGAACGATCGGGCGATCGCCTCCTCGCTCAGCCCCAGCTTCGCCTCCACGCGCGGCGGGAAGCTCATCACCACCGCATCGGCCTCGGCGATGGCCGCATGCAGGCCCGCCACGTCCTCCGCGGCACCGAAGTCGATCAGGCGCACCTCCTTCTCCGCCTGGAACGCGCCGTACACCTCGGCGCAGGCGGGATCCCCGCTCCACGTCAGGAACGGATCGCGATGCGATGCATCCTCGTATTTGATCACGCGCAGCCCCTGCTTC